>CAYNKT010000015.1:0-9504 GCA_964397885.1 uncultured Pseudomonadales bacterium | reverse complement strand
TTGGCAATCCAGGAGTATTTGTCGGAATGGATGATCCGAGTGTGGAGCAAAGACTTGAGTGGATGAGGGAGCATGTCTCGATCTATGAACAGGTGTTTGGGGAGGGATACTTTTTGCCTGCGAGAAAACATCTTGCCTGGTATGCCAAGGGATTCCCAGGTGCGTCTGAGCTTAGACAACAGCTGGTACGAGCTAACTCCGCCAAGGATGTGGAGACGGTACTAAGTCAGTGGGGACAGGCAAGTTGAATACGGATGGATCGTTAGGATTAAACGGTATCCCTGGGTATGAAAATAGATCCTGAGTGCGTGGCTCGGGTCGCTCGGCAATCATCAGGAAGAACAGATCGCGGAGCAAACGATTGTCTGGATTGAGGTCTTGTAAAAAGGCTAGGGCTGTCATTGTCTCGCTTGGGTAGTGAAGTTGACGCTGGTTATCTTGAAGAGTGCCAAGTTGCTCAAGCGAGTTAATGGGGCTATCAGCTTGTGTGTAGCTAGCTAACATTAGCTCGCCAAATAACTCATAATTTGTTTCCCAGTTGGGAGTGGAGGTTTGGAGTTGTGTCTGCCATTTCTCAAACAGTGCTTTATTGTGATTATTAACAAATTGTTCGAATTCATCCATCTTTCCTTTGGGGAAAGCTAAGTAAAAACTAGCTCCTGATTTTTTGATGATCCCGCCTAGATCTTGTGCTTTGGTGCCAAATCTCGCGACCAATTGATGTAGTCGTTGAGACGTGGCTACACGCCCTGTTTCGTGGTTGGAGTATTTGGTGAGAGTGTTACCGATCATGGCCAAATCTTGATAATCGCCCTCTGCAACTAGCTCGTTATAAACCCATTCGTTGAGTACTGTGTTTTTGCGGCTAAATTGCATGTTAAAGATTGCCTCTTCAACAAGCGTTAGGACAAGAGCGTTATTTTGGGAGCTAGATGTAGCGTGATTTAGGAGCCGGTTAACGTGCTCACGGAGACTAGGAGGGCAGTGCTTATGGACAAGGTTTATTCTTTTTTGGATTATTTGGAGATCGAGCTCTTGATCTGATTCTGCGTTAGTTGTCTGAGTATAGGCGCTCAAGAGGGTGGTGGCGCCGTCAGCTGTTGCGGTTTCTAAATCTGTAATGGTTGTTGCGATCAAATCCATCATTTTGCTGGAAAGTTTGCTGCTTACAGGGTCTGTGGATCGATCGGCGGAGTCCATGAGGACTTCGGAAATGTCGGCCATGCGACCCGCTTCTTTCGTGGGAACGTTAATATCTATTGTTGGTAACCACTTGATCGTTTTACTAATCAGGAGTGGGTTTCTTTTTGCGATTTTGCTGAGAGGTGAGTCGGGGCTAAGATCATCGATGAGCTCCGTGGTTCTTGACTGGATGCTAGCCTCGATGGGGCTTGTGTCTAGATCTGCTTGTGTTTTGGGTAGGACTAGGATGGCAAATTCGTCGCCTTGTCCGCGAATAATGAGAGTGTCGTAGGGATAATCTTCTCTAGCCAACAGACTTTGATAGTGGAGAATGATGTCGGCATTGCCAGCGAGCGGACTCGATCCAGGCAATGATTGATCTTCGTTGATTTTTTTGAGGTGATCTATGTCTACTATGCCAGTAAGAGACCTTTTGAGTCTGTCTTCTAGCGCATCGCGCGAGAGGTCGTGGGACGAGGCGTAGTCTAGAAGCTGTAGTGCAAGCGAGTTGGTTTTGGGGATTTCGATAGTTGTTAAGCCATCGGAGATGGGCTCGTGTATCGCCTTGCTGATGACGCTCTGTAGCGATTCTTGCAGATCTACGCTATTCTCTGGTATTTTGAGAAGCTCGGTGTAGATATTGCCAATTTGTCGAGCGAGATGGTTATCTTTTCTTGCTAATTCGGGCATAGCTTAATCATACACGGATCTAGTGAGTGTAGGGGCAATAAAGTTGAGGAGGCGATAAAGAATAAGGGGATGGATAGACTAAAAGCTAAACTTGCTAACTCTGGTCGGGGTTGATACCTAGGAGATAAAGTACCTGCTCTTTTTTGTAGCGGCGGTCGCCACGGGAATTGATGCGGATAGCGGGGAGTTTGCCACGTTTGCCCCAGCGTTTGATGGTAAGAGGTGAGACACGGAGTAGGTCGGCGACTTCGCGGACTGTTAGTAGGTCGGGTAAGTTTTTGAGATCAACCGAATTTTGTGACATATGTGCTCATCTTAGCAAGAGCTCCAGTCCGTGTCAATAGTATACTGTTTGATGGGTAGTGATACTCTGTATGTTATATTAAGTGCTAGGTTTTAGGTTGTAAGTGCTATAGATGCATAGATTGATGTTGTTATGTTGTGCGACCCAAATAGATAAAATAGAAACCCACCGTCACTAAAGCTATGGTGGGCAAGCACTAAATGTAGGGGGTAGGGGAATGGGGGTATGTGGATAAGTTATACCAGGCTATAGCCGAGTTTGCGGTGAGATTGGAGGACTGGCGCCACGACTCCCGATATGGTTAGACACTTTCGGATCCGAGCAATCTCTTTGACGATCGCCCAAAGTGAGAAATTGGAGCCACTCGGCCACATAACATCTGCGAGCTCGTCAAACTCAACCGTTTGGCCTTGTTTGGTGACCAAAACCTCGAGTAGTTTGTGTTGTCTGTCAGTCAATCCTATAATCTTTTTGCCAGAGTAATATAGATTATGATCAGTTTGAGACCATGAGGAGGATGACTGGCCCAATCCTAGATGATTTAGATATTGTTGAGAATCTTGAGTTAATTTGGCGAGTTGTGTGGAGCGAATAGATGTCAGAGTTGGTGCAGACTTGGGCAAACCTAGACTTAGCGCTGATTCTGTGACTAGCCAGTCAATAATTGCCTCGGTTTCTTCCCATGTATATTTGAGCTTAACTTGCATTTTGTCTCGAAATAGTCCAACAAGGATTGCCCATATTAGTTTGTCTAAGGTGATATCTGTTCGTGCATAAATGTGCAATGTTCGTTGATTTTTGTTAATTAAGTTAAAACTGCTGATTGTTCCAAATTGAGTAAGATATATGTTCACTTGATCTACACAGTTTTAATACTGAGGAAATAGAGTAAATAAGTTGTGCCAAAATGTGCTTTCTATCCCTTTCCACTGCATTAATAGTGATTGGTGGATACGCTCGTAGTGTTTTGGATTGTAAGTATGTCGCACAATGTTGGATGTTGGGCTTATTTGCCTTTGTTACAAAAACCCCGCTTAAAAAGCGGGGTTTTAGATTAAGTAACTAAAAGTTTTTAGTTATTTCAACTCTACAGTTGCGCCAGCCTCTTCGAGCTTTTTCTTGGCTGCTTCGGCGTCTTCTTTTTTGGCACCATGATAGAATGAGGGTGATAAATAATTGATACAAAGGAGGAATGAATGATCGATCTTGAGGGTTTGGCAAATATAATTGTCGAGTGGCGAGAGCGAGTCGGCGAACTAGATTATGAGGGGGAATTATTGAGAACAGGAGAGGGGCATTGTTTGATTATTAAGGATAATGTTGGTCTTGATAAAGGCGAATTTGCGCAGTTAGCGTTTGAGGTGACGGGTTTATTTGTGGAACAGGGCATTCCGGCTCAACTTTTATTACCAGAGCAGGTTGCAGAGTTGCTGACGGATCGTACTGTGCGAGTTATGAGGGAAAGTTTAGTAGAGACAGCGAGAGAAGTAGTAACAGAGGAAGATGGATTACCTCCTTTACAAGTTATTCCAATTGATCGAGCGGCGGTAGAGTTGAGTGGTTTAGAGCAAGGGGAGGTGGGGGTTGCAGTTGGAGCATTAGTTGATGTTGCGAGAACGCAAGATCCGTTAGTAGCACCGTACTTTGTCTTAGATCGTTACGCTTATGAATTGGCGCTAACGTATGCTCGATTGGATACGAAAGTGAAAACTTTTGTTGATGGTGAGAGTCTGCTTGATTGGGGACTTGATAGTAATTAAACTATTTGACTGAATTACAAAACCCCGCCTTGAGGGCGGGGTTTTCTTGGGTAAAGATAAAGTTCCGAACTACTTAAAGTTCGGAACTGATAATTACTTGAGTTCGATACGTTCGACAAGCTCAGTATGTCGTTAAAGATTTACTTTAACTCAACTGTAGCGCCAGCCTCTTCGAGTTTCTTTTTGGCTGCTTCGGCGTCTTCTTTTTTGGCACCCTCAAGAACAGTTTTGGGGGCGGCTTCGACCAAGTCTTTGGCTTCTTTGAGGCCTAGGGTTTGGTTGAGCTCGCGGACTGCCTTGATGACGGCGATTTTGTTGGCTCCACCAGAGGCGAGAACCACATCAAAAGAGTCTTTCTCCTCGACTGCCTCGGCGGGGGCGGCACCGGGGGCGGCGGCCATCATAGGAGCAGCGGCTGAGACTCCAAATTTGTCCTCTAATGCTTTTACTAGATCAGCGACCTCGAGGACTGAGAGCTTTTCTATTTCGTCTACTAGCTTTTGCAAATTGGCTGCTAGTTTGGTTTCGTCTGCCATATATGACTCCTTTCGGTCGTGATGACCATATTATTTAGTAAAAGGACTCTCCTTCCATTGAAAGGAAAGTCCTTTTGGATTTTTACTTTTTGTCTTTGATTGCGGACAGTGCGTATACGAGGTCACGGGTAGGAGCGGACAGCACACCCACGAGATTGCGTGCTGGGTTGCTGAGGGTACCGAGAAGTTTGGCTATGAGTTCTAGCTTACTTGGGAGGTTGGCGAGCTGTAGAATTTTTGTGATCGATAATACTTCTTTTCCCAGGATACCAGACTTGACAGCTGGCTTATCGATTTCGCTCTTTTTGGCAAAATCTACTATAACTTTGAGGGGAGCGATGGGATCTGACTCAGCGAAGAGCGTGACATTAGCACCTTTGAGATTGTCACCCATGTCGTCTACATTGAGACCTTTACTTTGCATTGCTATTTTGAGAAGGCGATTTTTGGCAATGACCAACTCTCCGCCGGCTTGTCTAACTAGCATCCTCAGCTCGGTTTGTTGTTTGACGGTTAGGCCTGAGTAGTCGGCTAGGAAAACAGCCTGACTTTTGTCTAGCTTGTCAGTTAGGTCTTTGACTGCTTGGATGTTTTGTTTGTTTGGCATTATAACCTCCAGATACAAATATAGCTGTCCTAAGACAGCCGAAAACAGGGAAAATGTTTGTTGGCCTCGATGTGACTTATTGATTGCGCATTGTCTTAGGTATAATGGGATTATAGCAGAGGTTTAGTTAAGTTGCAATTTGATCCCTGGACTCATGGTACTAGCAAGGACGGCTTTGTCGATGTTTTTGGCTTTGACTGCCTCTAAGAGTGCCTCGATATTAGCAACTAGTTCCTCAGATTTTTGACTAAGCTTGCCGACAGTCACGTGCATGAGTGGGTATTTGGCTTCGGGCTTGACAACGGTTTTGCCTCCCTCAAATTCTTTCTTTTTGGCCTCGGGACTCGCGACCACTGTTCCACTTTTGGGACTAGGCATTAGGCCTTTTGGTCCTAGGACTCTTGCGTGTTTGGCAAGACGTGGCATCATGGCAGGAGTGGTCAAGAGGATATCAAAATCTATGACTCCCTTTTCGATGTCGGCGAGGAGCTCATCTGTTGCGATCGCTACGCGCTTTTTGGCGCCTGCAACAAAGGGGAAGTTGACTTCTACTCTACTTATTTTTTCGCGAAGATTGAGGTGAAGGGTAAGACTGGCATCAAACTTGGTGATATTGACGTCTTTGACTAACTTGACGGCATCCTCCACGCTATAAGTTTTGGTTCTGTCGACTTTGGACTTGGCGGTGCGAATAGCTTTGCCACCACGGAAAGAGTGGCGCTTATTGGCTGGGCGGAGGGTAGAGACGGGGGACTGAGTCTCATTAAGTTCCGAACTATCTGAAAGTTCGGAACTATTCTGAGTAGGCTCGGCGTTGATGTCCGCAGCATATTTGGCACGAATTTCTTCGAGACCTGTCTCACCAATACCTTCGATCGCAGTTATTTCACCATCACTCATCGTAACGAGTTGCTCTGGTTTGACACGAGCCTCGCGGAGAGCCTCGGCAATGCGACCGTCTAGATCGGTGTAGAGGTCCTCCCAGATAACCATTGCTTTTTTGGAAACTTTTTTCTCGACTGTAGTCTCAGCAGACATGTCGACGTTTTTCTTTTTACCCACATTACCTCCTTATACTTCGGTAGCTCTCGCACACCCCGAAGACAAGTATTATTGGTTAATAATTATCATTCTACTTCTACACCCATCGACCTTGCGGTACCCATGACGCTACGCATAGCAGCATCGAGGCTGGTGGTGTTTAAGTCTGGCATTTTCTCCTGGGCAATTTCTTTTAGTTGAGCCTGGCTAAGCTTGCCGACTTTCTTTTTGTTAGGCTCGCCACTCCCCATTTTGAGCTTGAGCTTTTGCTTGATCATCTCTGATACGGGGGGGAGCTTGATAACAAAAGTAAAAGACCGATCTTCATAAATGGTGATCTCGGCGGGGATCTTTTGACCTTTTTTATCTTCGGTGGCTTTGTTGTACTGGTTAACAAAGTCCATGATGTTGACACCATGTTGACCAAGAGCGGGGCCAATGGGAGGGGCGGGGTTGGCTGCACCACCCATAGGGAATACTTTGATAATTGTTTTTATTTTTTTTGCCATAAGTCCTAGTATTATATCTTACTAACTTGGGTAAAGTCGAGCTCGACGGGAGTTTCGCGGCCAAAGATGCTGACAAGCACGTGGACTTTGCCTTTGGTCTCGTCGAGATGATCAACAGTGCCAAGGAAGTCAGCAAATGGTCCCTCGACGATTTTAACGGCTTCACCAATTGAGAAAGTACTCTTAAATTTGGGGGCTTTGACAGCCATAAACTTGAGGATATTGTCGACTTCGCTCTGGGGGATGGGGGTAGGGCGGCGGCCGATACTGCCGATAAAGGCGGTGACACCAGGAGTGGTGCGGACTGCGAGCCAGCTAGAATCATCCATGATCATTTTGATAAGAATGTAACCAGGTAGGATTTTTTCTTTGACGGTCTTTTTTTGACCTTTTTTGACCTGAATCTTGTCTTGAGAGGGAATAATGACCTCAAATACCTTGCCTTCGACGTGCATGGACTCGAGTCTGATTTTGAGCTGCTCGGCGACCTTGAGCTCGTGACCGCTATAGGTGTGAACAACATACCAACGCGCTTTGGCCTCTAGGCCTTCATTTTTCTCATAGATGACGTGGTAGGGGTTGTTTGCCACTACTTCACTCGTGACATCTCCGTCTTGTGCTTGCTTTTTTGCTTCTAGTATATCTGCCATTTTTATCTTTCTATTCCCATACTAAATACCATATACATAATACTGAATACTAGCTTTGGGGAACTTGTCAAGTATATCATGGCTTAGGTTATTTGAGAAGGAGGCCAAGCAAACTGGTGAGAATAAAATCTAGGCCGCCGATATATAGCCCAACCGCGAGAGAGGAGGCGATCACGATCCCCGTCATACGGGTGGCATCATGCCTAGATGGCCAGGAAACTTTGGCTAGCTCTAGTTTGACCTCTCTCAAGTATTTGAGTATTTTTTGCATGTTTACAATTGTACACTATGTTGTGCTAAACTAGTGAAGTCTATGGGAGAGATGATACTACAGGATTTGGAAAAGCGACTTGCATCGGCACTTGTTGCGGTAAAAAAGGACTTGGCGAGTGTGCGGACCGGTCGGGCAAAACCCTCGATTGTCGAAGATGTTAAGGTAGAGGCGTATGGCGGAGTGATGAGTCTAAGGGAGCTTGCGACTATTACGGTGCCGGACACTACCTTGATCGTGATCTCGCCATGGGACAAGTCTCTGGTTGCGGTGATCTCAAGCGCTATCCAAAAGGCAGATCTAAACGTGGCGCCAGTTGTGGACGCGGGTACTGTCAAGATATCTATCCCTCCACTGACGGAAGAGAGGCGCCGCGAGCTCGTAAAACTAGTCCATCAAAAACTGGAGAGCGGGCGAGTCATGATGAGACAGGTGAGAACCGACGTCAAGGTAGAACTAGAGAAACTAGAGGGTGAGAGTGGAGTCTCCGAAGACGATATCAAGATGTGGATGACTAATATGCAGAAAATTGTAGACGAGAATATGGGGACGCTAGACGAGATCGGTACGGCGAAAGAGCAAGAACTAATGACAATATAGGCAGATAGTAGCTAGTAATATAGTCAGATAGGAGAAAATAAAATGCAAAAGAAAGTAAGAAAGGCTGTTATTCCCGCTGCGGGATTTGGGACAAGATTTTTGCCGCAAACCAAGGCAATGCCCAAGGAGATGTTGCCGATTGTGGACAAGCCAGTCATTCAATACGTCGTTGAGGAGTGTGTGGCGAGCGGGATCGAGGATATAATCTTGGTTACTGGGTACCACAAGCGTACGATAGAGGATCACTTTGATCAACCCAGCATGGAGTTGGTCGAGAATCTCAAAGCAGGTGGAGATAAGAAAGCGCCGCTACTAGAATCTATACGGCGCATTAGTGAGATGGCAAACTTTGTCTACATACGGCAAAAAGGTGGGTATGGCAATGCGACTCCTGTCAGGAACGCTGCCAGTATCATCGGAGACGAACCTTTTGCGGTGATGTGGGGAGATGAGTTTATATACTCGGATGTGAAACCGAGACTCAAGCAATGCATGGAGGTTTTTGAGGAGTATGGAGATCCGGTAATCTCGGGTGTAAAGATCGAGAATAAGGCAGATTTGTCTAGGTATGGAATTGCGGACTTGGAGCATGTCAGGGGGAATGTTTCTAAGATTAAGAAAATTGTTGAAAAGCCTAAGCCAGAAGATGCACCGAGCAATATTGCTGTTCATGGTGCCTATATTTTGACCCCTGATATTTTTGACGTTCTAAACTCACAAAATCCAGGGACTGGTGGAGAATATTATTTACCAGAGGCAATCGATGAGCTACGGGCACGCGGCAGGACGATCTATGCGTGTGAAATAGAGGGTGGTAAGTATTATGATACAGGGAATAAGCTGGAGTACATGAAAACTCAGGTTTCTTTTGCACTACGGGATCAAACTATGAATGGGGAGTTTAGGGAGTTTCTGCGTGGGCTTGCGCTATAAAGTCTGAAAGCATGGTGCGCTTGAGGCTGTAGTAGTGTTGGGCACCTTTGAGGAAAAGGTAGGTGGTAGGTACAAGAGTGAGCCAGCCGAGAGTAGGGATGAACTTGCCTTCGAAGAAACTAATGAGAGATAAGCCCCCGACTAGGGTGGTCATGGCGGTACGGATATAGGCCAAAAAGGTACGTTCGTTTGCGAGGATTGTGCGATCTACGGCGAGCGGGTCGTGGATTACGTGCGCGTGAAGATCTTTGTTGCAGTGTTGGGCAATTGTTGCGTAGCGGCTTGTCATGGCATGGTACATTAAAGCGTTGATAGTCGCTTTATACAATGAACAAAGAGGAGATAGTTTAGGGTTTTTGCCAGGTGCCACAACCTTCATAGCAGTCAGGTGAAAAGACGTATTCTTGGTCACGGCTGTCTG
>CAYNKT010000014.1:2723-9767 GCA_964397885.1 uncultured Pseudomonadales bacterium | reverse complement strand
GTCATCCTCCCCGAACCACACCTAGTTCTTTTTATGCTTAGCTCTCTCTGGTTTTTTATCAAGTACTGGGATAGTAATAGGCTGTGGTACTACACTCTCACGCTCTTGTCTCTCACCCTTGCCATTCTTATGAAGCCAACCGCTCTTGTGATCCTTCTCCCCATGGCCGGCTACTCCTTGGCCCTAGGGATTACCACCAAAAAACTTATCGCTGCCCTCGCGATCCCCGCGCTTGCTGTCTTGCCTTATCTTAGTTGGAGAAACTACATTCAAGCTTACCCCGCAGGCATTCCCGCCTCCGAGTGGCTCTTTAACGGCAACGGCATTAGATTCAAGGGTGCCTGGTTTCACTGGTTATTTGGCGATCGTCTGGGGCGTCTAATCCTGGGGTACTGGGGTCTTATCCCCTTTGGCCTTGGTCTCGTGAGTTTGGGCAAAAAGAAAAAAGAAGTCCTTGTCTATGGCGGACTCCTACTTGGCAGCTTGAGTTATATCTCAGTAGTTGCAACAGGCAATGTTCAGCACGACTACTATCAGGTCCTCATCATGCCGGCAGTTGCGGTTATGACAGGACTAGGCTTTAGTTACCTACTTGGTCTCGGCAAAGGTCTTAAGAAACTATATCTCACTGCCCTCGCAGGCTTTATCTTTGTGCTTATGCTCGCACTTGCTTGGTACGAGGTGCGGGGCTTTTTTTGGGTCAATAACGGTGACATGGTTGAGGCAGGACAAGAGGTAGACAAGCTCGCAGGGCAGAGTGATCTCGTGATCGCCCCGTATATGGGTGATACAGCTTTTCTTTTCCAGACCAATCGTCGTGGCTGGCCTATCGGTGGTGACATCGAAAACAAAATAAAGGCTGGCGCTCGCTACTATGTCACTACCACTCGTGACGACGAATATCGCGAGTTACTAAAAAAATATACGCTCGTCAAAGAAACCGCCAACTACAGTATTATCAAACTAACAAAATGACCTATATTCTATATTCTATATTCTATATTCTGTACTTTCTATGAAAGTACTCATGCTCACCCCATATCTCCCGTATCCTCTGGTTTCTGGTGGCCAAATTAGAACTTACAACCTTCTCAAACAACTAAGCAAGTTCCACGACATTACCCTATTTGCTCTTATCAAAAATCATGACGAAGAGCGCTATCTACAAGAGCTCAGGCCTTACTGTAAAAAAATCAAGTTATTTAAGCGTACCCAAAATCCCTTTGTCATAAGAAACATCCTTCTCGCTGGGTTTTCGCCTTATCCTTTTGTTGTGACCCGCAATCTCCCGTTAGACATGAAAAGGGCAGTTAGGAGCGAGCTGGCTCGTGGCAGTTATGATCTCATTCATGCAGAGACCTTTTACATGATGCCCAATCTCCCCCCGACCAGTATCCCGACAATCCTCGCCGAGCAAACCATTGAGTACTTGGGTTATCAGGACTATATGAAAAAAGCCAGTCCTCTGCTCAAACCAATCTTGGCAATTGACGTCATGAAAATCAAGTACTGGGAACAGTACTTTTGGAAAAAAGCCGACAAGCTTATTACCATGTCAGAGGAAGACAAGCAGTTTATACAGCGGGAACTCCACACCAAGCTTAACATCAGCGTTGTAGCAAACGGCGTCGACCTGGACTTTTTCTCCGCGGTCCAAAAATCCTTGCCAAAAGATCCGACCGTTTTATTTGTCGGGACCTTTAAGTGGCTGCCCAACATCGAGGCAGTCGAGGAGATCGTCCACAAAATCTGGCCGCTTGTCGTAAAAGAACTCCCACGCGCCAAGCTCAAGATAGTTGGTTTTTCCCCGACTCCCAAGATCAAAAGCTATAGCCAGGATCCCACGATCGAGGTACTAGGAGGCATCGAGGATATTCGCGACGCCTTTGCCTCCTCACATGCCCTGCTCGCCCCCATAAGGAGCGGCAAAGGCACTCGCTACAAAATCCTTGAGGCTATGATTACAGGCACCCCAGTTGTCGCAACCACTCTTGCTGTCGAGGGTCTCGATATCGAGTCGGGTCGTGAGGCCATGACCGCGGACTCAACCTCCGGTCTAGCTAGCGCAATTGTTACTCTGCTCAAAAACAAGCCTCTTCAGAGTAAGCTTGGCCAAGCCGGCAAAAAGCTCGTCAAAGACAGCTACAGCTGGGATATCATCAGCTCTCACTTAGACAAAGTTTATAAGGAATTCTTATGAGTAAACCAGATCTATCGGTAATAATTCTCAACTACAATGCCGAGCGTTTCTTGCGTGACACACTCAGGTCTGTGCTCAAGCAAAAGGGACTCACGCTCGAGATAGTCGTCGTTGACAACAACTCCTCAGACAACTCAGCCCTCATGGTCAAAAAAGAATTTCCGGGTGTTACCTGGGTTCAGCGAGACACCTCAGTTGGGTTTTCGGCAGGCAACAACGCCGGTCTGTCTCGTGCTCGAGGGAGTACCATTCTTTTCCTCAATCCAGATACCAAAATTCAGGGAGTTTACGATCTCCAAAAATGCTACAAGAGACTCACAAGCGATCAATCGATCGGCGCATTGACTGCCAGAGTCGACCTAGCCTTAACCGGCGGTATCGACGAAACATGCCATCGTGGGTTTCCCACTCCCTGGGCGGGCTTTACCCACTTTAGCGGGTTGTCCAAAATCTTTCCCAAGATTCCCTTATTTAACGAGTACACCAAAAGATATCTTGGTTATGACAACGAACACGAAATAGATGCAGTTGGTGGAATGTTTATGATGGTGAAACGCGGGGTAGGGGAGGCTGCTGGTTGGTGGGACGAAGACTATCCCTTTTACGGCGATGATCTCGATTTTTGTTATCGGATTAAGCAAGCAGGTTACCGCAATCTCTACTGGCCACAAGTTACTGTTTTGCACTACAAGGGGGTAAGTACTGGCATGAGCAAACAAAGTAGGCAGGTCTCAACTGCGAAGGCTGCTACCATCAAACGTGTCAAAGGATGGTCAATCAAGGCAATGGAGCTCTTTTATGACAAGCACTATCGGAGCAAATATCCATTTTTTGTGACTTGGATTGTCAAGCTTGGGATTAAATGGATGTACTTTGTCCGGGTCACCCTTGCCTAGCGCCCTCACGCCATACGCTATATACTATCAACTATGCGAATCATAATAGATGCCCGCTTCTACGGAACAGAGCACACAGGGCTTGGTCGCTATACAAAGAGCGTTCTCAAGTATCTCCCCAAAGCTCTTGCCAAACACGAGCTATATGTCCTCCTTAACACCAAGTACATGGGTATAGACCTTGGGCCAAACGTCAAAAACATCGAGTGCAACATTCCCCACTACTCGCTTGCTGAGCAGGTAGTTTTACCCAGATTAATCGCCTCTCTCTCGGGGGATCTTTTCTACGCTTTTCACTTTAATGTACCAGTGTTAAGCAAAATCCCCTTTGTGGTAACTATCCATGACTTGATCAAATCGCATTTTAAGGACGACTCAACCACTACCCACGGAGAGCTCATTTTTAGACTCAAACGTTTTGGGTACGAACGCGCTATTTCTCACGCAGTTAAGAGTTCGCGGGACATTATTGTCCCCACCAATACCGTCAAAAACGACATTCTCGCCCTCGTTCCAGTTAGACCTGAAAAAATTCACGTCGTCTACGAATCCACATTTTTATCAAATTCTAAAATTGTAAATTCTAAATTAAAAATTCCTCCAAACTACTTGTTGTTTATAGGTAATGCCTATCCTCACAAAAACCTCGCATTACTTTTGGCGGCGCTTGGCTCTATTCCAAAGAAGTATAGCCTCGTAGTAGTTAGCAAAAAAACTGAGTTTTTAGAGAGGGTGCTCCAAAGCGCAGATCTAAGTCTCCTTGCTAGAGTTCAGCTACAAGAAAACGTCGATGACCAGGGACTCGCTTATCTTTATCAAAATGCTCGCCTTACAGTCACTCCTTCACTCATGGAGGGCTTTGGTTTGCCGGGACTCGAGTCGCTCTCTGTGGGCACGCCGGTTGTGGCAAGTGACATCCCCGCTTTTCGTGAGGTCTATGGCAACCACGTCAGCTACTTTGATCCGCTCTCCGCAGCAAGTTTGGTGAGGGCAATTAACCATACACTCAAAAATTCAACCCGGTCGAACTTCGTCTGGAACCAGACATGGGCACGGGCTGCCCAAGAGATCGCAGGAGTCTTGGGGTGAAAGTTGCACTCGTCTATGATTGGCTAAGCAAAATCGGCGGAGCAGAGCAAGTCCTAGTTGCCTTTCACGAGCTTTACCCTGACGCCGACTGGTACACCAGCGTCTGGGATCCCCGTCTTGCCCCCTTTTCCCGTACGTGGCGGGTATATCCCTCGTTCCTTAATCGACTTTTCTTTATCAGATCCAGGCACGAGCTTGTGCCATATCTCATGCCATTTGCTTTTGAGAGCCTTGATCTGTCGGGGTATGACGTCGTAATTTCTGTTGGGAGCGCCGAGAGCAAAGGCATAATTACCAGGCCTGAGACGTTGCATATTAACTATTGCCTTACTCCAACTAGGTACTTGTGGAGTCATCGTGCAGGATACCAGCGCTCTGCCCAGTTTGGTCTCGTCAAGATAGTGTTTAGACCGCTCATAGACAAAATTCTTGACAATTTGAGTAAATGGGACTTAGTTGCTGCTACTAGACCAGACACGATGATCTCAATAAGTGAACATGTGAAAAATAGAGTACAAAAATACTACAAAAGATCAACAGAGGTCATCTATCCGCCAGTCGACACCCAAAAATTTATGTTTCCTGCCGCAAGCAACAATCCACAATCCTCAAGCTATTATCTCGTTGTCTCGCGACTTGTTCCCTACAAAAACATTGATCTTCTTGTGCGTGTATTTAAGGACTGGAACAAGGAGCTTGTTATCGTGGGTACAGGATCTGAGTATACAAGGCTCAAAAAGCTAATCGGTAACGCTCATAACATTAAGCTCCTAGGACACGTAAGCTCGGCCAGACTACTAGATCTTTACCATGGATGTCGAGCTTTTCTCCACGCAGGCGAAGAGGACTTTGGGATCGCAATCGCAGAGGCTCAAGCTGCCGGCAAACCCGTGATTGCAAGCAGCCAGGGCGGGGCGGGAGAGATAGTTAAACACGGAGTAACTGGTATACTCGTTTCGCAGTCCTCGGTTCTCGGGTTTAGAAATGCCATTGACAAATCTGAGACAATTGCCTGGTCGAGGGAGAAATGTAGCCAAAACGCCAGTAAGTTTGATAAAGTCATATGGTCAAGATTAATGCAAGAAAGGATTAAAACCCTATGGGAAACAAAAAAAACGTAAAAGTACTCATTATGTGTGGGGGCAAAGGTACCCGCATGTGGCCAATCAGCAACATGTCACACCCCAAGCAGTTTGAAAGTATCTTGGGTGATGTCTCGATGTTTAGAGAGACGGTTGATCGAGTCTTGCAAGGATTTGATGCCCAGGATGTATATATTGCAACTTCTTCTTTATTTGCCGATCAGATCAGAGAACAAGCCCAAGATATCCCACCGGAAAACTTCATTTTTGAGCCAGCCATGCGAGACAATCTAGGAGCTCTTGGTCTTGCTACTTCGATAATTAACAAACGTCATCCCGACTCTGTCATGGTTCTTCTCTGGGGTGCAGATCATCTAGTCAAAAAAGTTGATGTTTTTCTTGACTCACTCAAGCACGCTAGCGACCTTGCGAGTGACAATCAAAAAATGATCCTCATCGATTCTTGGCCCACATACCCGACAGTTCACAATGGTTGGATCGAGATTGGAGACAAGCTCGATGCCAAAAATGGCTACGAGGTCTATGAGTTTGTGCGCCAGGTAGAAAAACCAGATATTGAGAGTGCTAGAGAGTTTTATTCATCTGACAAGTATCTGATCCATACTGGTTATATGGCAACTCAAACAAGCCTACTTCTCCACTTTTATCAACAATATGCCCCACAAACCTACTCTATCATCGAGAAAATCACCAAAAGTGTCGACACGGACCAATTCCAACAGGTATTAGACACAGAGTATCCCAAATTTGAAAAAGTCTCTGTAGACTACGGTTTGTACGAAAAATTGCCAAGCAGTGCTCAATGGGAGATGCCGGCCGAATTTGGTTGGGTTGATGTTGGTACCTGGGAACTCCTGTATCACGGTCTCGACAAAGACGAAAATGGCAATGTTGTGATTGGAGAGGCAACCTTAATCGATACCAAAAACTCACTTATCCTAGCCAAAAAATCAGGCAACATGGGAGTTGTTGGTATTGACGGTATGATCGTCGTCGAAACTGACGATGGCATGCTTGTCTCTCCTCTCGACCAGGCACCCAAAGTCAAGGACCTATATAACAAGATTTACGAGCAAAGATGAATTACTCACCCATCAAGAGAGCCCTCGATATTACGATAGCACTCCTCTTGATGGTCATCTTTTTGCCGGTCTGGATCGTGGTGCCATTTTTGATCTGGCTTACCTCGCCAGGACCGATCATCTACAAACACCGGCGCCTCGGCAAAGGCGGAGTAGAGTTTGACATGTACAAGTTCCGCTCGATGGTAGTGGGAGCCGACGACATCCTCCACCGGGGGAGCAAAGCGTTGCTCAAAAAATTTAAGAACAACGACTGGAAACTCGAAGCCAAGGACGATCCCCGTATTACCCCGCTTGGTAGGGTGCTCCGAGCCCTCACAATCGACGAATTCCCTCAGATTGTGAATGTGGTCAAGGGTGAGATGAGTATGGTTGGTCCCCGGGCTTATCTCAGGCGCGAACTCGACGAACAGCTCAAAAAATATCCAGGTAGTAAGTCGGGCGCCAAGATCGTCATGCAAGCCAAGCCAGGCATTACCGGATTATGGCAAGTCTCAGGCAGGAACGAGATTACGTTTGACAAAAGGATAGCACTTGACGCATTATATGCTAAGAACATGTCCCTACTAAAAGATCTGGAGATTATATGGAAAACCCCCAAAGCGATGATCAGCAAATGGTGAGCGGAGTCGAATCCAAAATGGTGAGCGGAGTCGAATCCAAAATGGTGAGCG
>CAYNKT010000014.1:0-2623 GCA_964397885.1 uncultured Pseudomonadales bacterium | reverse complement strand
GTGAGCGGAGTCGAATCCAAAATGGTGAGCGGAGTCGAATCCAAAATGGTGAGCGGAGTCGAATCCAAAATGGTGAGCGATCTAGACAAAAAACCCATTTTTACCAAGTTTTTGGATAGTGGCGAAGATAGCTTACTCGAGACTAGTGCAAGCGTGCCCCAAGAAGTCAGTCTCGAAGATCAAACCAAAACTCCTAAGCATGGTCAAAGTTGGTACAAAAAACCCTGGATTATCGGCATTTTTGGCTTGCTAATCTTGCTTTTCACTATTTTGATCTGGCTTGGTATTGTCGGCTATCAGACCTACCAAAAGTCGAAAGTTGCAGCTACACATGCCCAGGCTGTCGCCACCGCCTTTGAGGCCCGCGATCTCGGCCTAGCCAAGTCCGAGCTTAGTAGCACCAAGACTGCTGTTCAGGATGCCCACTCGGTTTACAAACGCGCCATGCCCCTCAAGTTTATTCCTTTGCTCGGGGCTTATATTAAGGACGGCGATCACGCTTTTGTGGCAGTGGGCCAAGGGGTCGAGGCTGGCGAGCTAGCATTTGGTGCACTCGAACCTTACGCCGACGTCCTCGGGTTTACCGGTGCGGGAACCAAACTGGAGTTTACTTCGGCCGAAGAAAGAATAATCTTTCTCGCTGAGACCGTCGAGCGCCTCGCACCGCAAATGGACAGCATTAGCTCGCTGCTTAAAAAGATGGATAGCGAACTACAGAGTATTAACGAAAAACGCTATCCAGAGATCATGGCCGGTTACGAAGTAAAAGGAAACATCGCCAAAATCAAGAAAACGGTTAGTAGTACAAGCCAGTCAATAGAGAGCTTTCAGCCATTTATTACTATTCTCCCCGATCTTCTTGGCAATCCCGATCCCCGCAAATACTTTATCCTTTTCCAAAACGACGCCGAGCTTAGGCCGACAGGTGGATTTATGACAGCCTACGCAACCATGACCGTGACCCGTGGCAAGATCGAGGCAGGCGTCTCTGAGGATATCTACACACTCGACAACGCCTTTAAGACAAAAGTCCCAGCTCCCGATCCCATTCTCAAGTACTTGCCCCTCGTCTATAACTGGAACCTCCGCGACATGAATCTCAGCCCCGACTTTAAGGTGAGCATGGACACTTTCTCAAAGTACTACAAAACAGTGCCAGGTGCTCCTGAGGCAGACGCGATTATCGCGATCGATACCGAGGTACCTGTACGGCTCCTCGAGGCACTTGGTCCTATCGGCGTACCTGGATACGGTGGCAAGTTTTCTGCTGAGCCCGATCCCCGCTGTGACGGCAACTGTCCCCAGGTCATCTACGAACTCGAAAACATTATTACTCGTCCTACCTACGAGATTAGAGAGGGGAGAAAAAGTATTCTCGGTCCTCTCATGAACAGTATGCTCGCTAACATGATGGGTAGTCCCAAAACCAAATGGCCAGAGTTTTTTACCATCTTTACCGACGCTATTCGTGAAAAACACCTCCTCATGTATTTTTATAACGAGGACAAACAAAAAGCAGTTGAGGCCTTGGGTGCTGCCGGTCGCATCACCGAGTACACAGCCGATTATCTCCATGTCAACGACACTAACTTTGCCGGAGCCAAATCTAATCTTTTTGTTGAGCAGGAGGTGAGCCAAGAGGTAAACGTGGGAGGAGACGGATCAGTCACCAAAAAACTCATCCTCACCTACAAAAATCCCATGCGCGGTAGTAACTGCAATCTCGAGGCCGGTCAGCTTTGTCTTAATGGTCTACTCCGGGACTGGATCAGGATCTATGTCCCAAAGGGCGCGACTCTTGTCGCAAGTCGTGGCTTTGAGGTAGATATGGAGACCAGCGAGGACCTAGGCAAAACTGTTTTTGAGAGTTTCTTTACTCTTTCACCCGAGTCTGTCAAAAAGCTAGAAGTCGAGTACAAGCTACCTTCAGGCACCATAACCGGCGACTACCAGCTCCTTATCCAAAAACAACCTGGCACCGATATGGTCAAACACACGATTACAGTCAACGGTGGCAAGCCGTACCTCTACTCAGTCAACTCCGATCAGGAGATTGTCATCCCCCGCTAACTACATGATTATCAGGCAATCCGAGTCTCTGACATATCTGGTTATCTGAGTGTTCCGATTGTCCGAATATGCAACAAACCAAACTTACAGGCATCATTATCAATCGTCGTAGCGTCAAAGATGCCGATCGATTTCTTAGCATTCTCACCGCAGATGAAGGCAAGATCAGTGTCTACGCACACGCAGTCCGCAGCATCAAATCCAAAAGGATGAGTAGTCTTGATTTGTTTAACGTCATCCGCTTCGAGACGGTCGGGGATATTGGCCACAAGACACTGACACATGTCGAGCTCGTGACTGGGTTCCGTGAGGGCAAACGCAAACTTAGCGATATCACCCGCTTGTTTGTGATAGGCGAGCTTGTCGACAGTCTCCTCGAGGAAAACGATCCCACTCCCGAGGTATACGAGCTCTTAGAAACAGCGCTCGGCAACATCCACCGCTTTGACACGCCCGAGTATCTTCTTAGATTTAAAAAAAAGTTGCTCAGACTACTAGGCTATTGGGATACGGCACTTGCCGACCAAGAAGTCGATGACTATATCGAGTCTCT
>CAYNKT010000013.1:4959-9901 GCA_964397885.1 uncultured Pseudomonadales bacterium | reverse complement strand
ACCCAGGACACCCTGCTTAAAAGGCAGGTGCTCTAACCAGGCTGAGCTATAGGCCCCACTGTAAATGTGCTACGTAATTTTAGCAGAGCTAGAGGTATTTGGGAATAAACTACTTGGAGATTTGTTTTTTGGCTTCTTTGACTTTGGTAGCGCGGCGACCGACTAGATCGCGAAGGTAGTAGAGCTTGGCTCTACGGGAGAAACTGGTTTTCTTGACTTCGATTTTCTCGACTACGGTTGCGTTGAGAGGGAAGATTTTTTCGACGCCGATTTGACCTGTAGCTATCTTGCGGACGATAAAAGTGGGAGAGCCGCTAGCTTTGATGGCAATAACTATCCCCTCGAATATCTGAACACGGGACTTTTCACCTTCTTTGATGGTCTGATGGACTTTGACGGTATCGCCGACATGAAAAGTAGTTTCTTTGTGAGTAATCTGGTTTGTCATTTCGCCTCCGGCGAAGAATCTAGGTATTAGTTATTAGATTCTAGATAGGATAATACGTGGTATTTTATCAGGTAGATTTGGAATGATCAACCGTGGCGTCGAGAAAACTCAAGAACACGGGGTGCGGAGCGAGAGGACGTGACTTGTACTCGGGGTGAGCCTGGGTGGCAAAGAAAAAAGGATGGACGTCACGGGGTAGCTCGATAAACTCGACCAGTCCCTCTTCTGGGGAAATCCCCGAGAAAACTAGGCCGTGTTTGGCAAGTTGGTCGAGATAACTGTTATTGACCTCGTAGCGGTGGCGGTGTCGCTCGCTCACACTTTTAGCTCCTCCATAAATTTTGCTTGCCAGAGTACCAGGCTTGATGTCGCAGTCCCAGGCACCTAGCCGCATGGTGCCACCATATGCCCGCGACTCTACGTTACGTAGTTGCTCGGGGATTATATAGACTACGGGATCTTTGGTATCTGGATCAATCTCGGTGGAGTTTGCACCTGTTAGCCCTGCTTTGTTACGCGCAAACTCGACTACGGCTAACTGGAGACCATAACAAAGACCGAGGTAAGGGACTTGGTTCTCTCTAGCGTACTTGATAGCCGCAATCTTGCCCTCTGTACCTCTAGCGCCCCAGCCGATGGGGACGATAATGCCGTTAACATCCTTTAGAATACTGGTGCCTTTTTGCTCGATGACCTTGGAGTTAATGTACCTTAGCTCTAGATCGACCTGGCCAGCAATTGCGGCGTGACGTACTGCCTCAATGAGTGCCGCATAACTATCTGTAAGATTGTAGTCGCCTGTTGCAAAGTATTTGCCGACTATCGCGATCGTTACACGAGATTTTTTGGGGCCTAAGACTTTTTTGACGAGATTTTGCCAGGCAGTAATATCTGAGTCATGATCTGGGAGTCCTAGTTTGGCGAGAATTTTTTTGTCAAAATCTTGTTCGTGGAAAGCCAGAGGAACTTGATAGATGCTCTCCTCATCTTTGTTAATAATGACGTCACTAGCATGCATGTTGCAGAAAAGCGCTAGCCTGTCCCTGCGTCTCATGTCTAGGTCGCTCTCTGTTCTGGCTACCAGAAAGTCGGGCTGGATACTCATGGCGTTGAGAGCCTTGACTGAGAGCTGGGTTGGTTTGGTTTTGGGCTCGCCTACATGAGGAGGAGTGGGTAAGTAGCTAACGTGGACGTGGACGACCGTGTCGCCACCGGTAAGTTTCATAATACGAGAGGCCTCGTAGTACAGCACGTTTTGGTACTCGCCGACTGTCCCTCCTAGCTCGATGATGCAGATCTCGGCTTGGTCAGTCTCTGCTGCTTGCTTGATGCGTCTAATAATCTCGTCGGTGACGTGAGGGATGGCCTCGACATCCTCCCCACCATAGCCAAAGCTGCGTTCCCTATCGATGACTGCTTTGTAGATCTGACCCAAGGTAATAAAGTTGTGTTTGTGAAGATCTCGACCCAAAAACCGCTCGTAGTTGCCAAGGTCCATGTCGGTCTCGGTGCCATCGTCACAGAGGAATGCGTCTCCGTGCTCGATCGGATTAATGAGACCGGAGTCGATGTTGAGGTAGTTTTCGCACTTGACGATTGTTACACGGTATCCCTTGGCGGAGAGAAGCATGCCGAGACTGGCTGTCGTTATGCCTTTACCAAGAGAGGAGAGGACGCCGCCGCTGACAAAGATGTATTTGGTATTTTGTATATTGTATTTGGCTTGGAGCGGCATAGGTAATTTTAGCACAAAGTTACAAAATCTCGCTAGCGGGAGAGGTATCATGAACGGCGGCGAGGGAGTAGACATCGCGGTCGTAGTTGTCCGATCCCACAAACTCGGCTTGACCTTGTAAGACCTTTTCGAGCGGTGTGCAGTACTTGCAGCCTGCGTCTCCACCGGGACACTTGAAACGCTCGAGCGATCTGGCTAGTTTGACCTCTTTGGCGGCTTTGAGGACAAGCTCGTGAGAGGTGTCGAGACTGGGCAAGGGCATGGGGGTAAGTAGCTCGTCACGGGCAATGTACCAATAACTAGCCTTTTCGACTTTTCTAGTCTGGCAGTTGTGAGCTAAGAGAAAGTAGATGGGAAGCTGGAGCGACTCGGGATCTTCGTCGCGCTTGCCTGTCTTAAAGTCGATAATGTGAACAGCATCCTCTTCGCCCTCGCCTGATCCGGCTGGCAAGTATTCTAGCCAATCTAGCTTGCCACAGAGGATGAGACCATCTTCCTCGGATAACCAGTAGTTGGGCAGATCCATCTTGATCTTGACTGCAAGACGCTCGAGCGGTCCACGGTGTGTATCTACACGGCCAAGCATCTCCTCCCCTCTTGTGCGGTAGCTTTGCTCCGAATCTATCGAGTCAAAGCCACCTTTATTCCCACTATATTTGGGCCAGACTGTCTTGAACCTGTCTATAAGAGAGATGGTAAAGCGATCCTTAACAGGAATTGTGGAGAGCGACTCTAATACCTCGTGAACAGCCATGCCAAGAGCAAGTGCCGGAGAGGTAAGCGCAATCTTGTGACCTGACCTGGGGTCTTTGTAAATATTTTTGAGGTAGTAACTACGGGGACAGCGACGAAAATCGGTTAGTGAGCTATGAGAGACCCAAATGCCGGAGAATTTGTCCATGGTATTAGCTTACAGCATATAGCAAATAGCGTATAGTTTATTTAATGAAAAGACTTAGATCACTTGCGACTGACTTTTATAAGTCTGCGGGGTACCGACTGTTAATCTGGAGTTATCTTGTTGCGATAGTTGGAGCGTTTGCGTGGCAAGTGTATTTGCAGAGTAACCTAGAAAAAGCAATGATTGCCCAGATTAATGATCAGGAGAGTACGGTAAATTTGCTACTGTCATCTCAGGAGGAGTTAGACCAACTCAAAGCGCAGGACCCGTATGCTGAGAACGCTAGGCTTAAGCAGAGCGAAAAAGAAATATCACAGGCTTTTACCTCTGTTGCGGATTTGTTTGAGTTGCGAGCTGATGTCGTTGCAACAGGAGCTAAGACAGACAAGCTAGAGCCCGAGATTGCAAAAATACTTAGACAAATCGGTGATCAAGAGTATGCGAGTGCGAGTGCGACTACCGAGGAGGTACACACCGAGCTGGTCGCACTATTACCTACTCCAAAGCCTGCTGCTAGTGAGGTCGCGAGTACTCCCCTCTCAAGCTCTCTCCCGAGTGATGGATATGGGAGAGTAAGTGTCTCTACATCGCGAGGTAGTTTCACCGTCGCTGCAGTTGTTGCGCCTGGCGCTCGGGCAATAGTTGAGACGGCGAGTGACTCGGACTGCGGCGATAACTGTCCTACCAAGAATCTCGCTGAGCATGTAGCTGCTTCGGGGGGGTTTGCAGGTATTAACGGCGCTTATTTTTGTCCACCTGACTATGCTAAATGCCAAGGTAAGGTCAATACTTTTGATACCCTTGCTGTTAATGGACGGACTAAGGCTGTACTAAATCGAGATAACAACGTCTACTCAACGGTGCCACTGGTCGCAATGTATGGAGGGAGTATCTCTTTTTATGACCAGACGGTTCAATGGGGAGTGGATACCGGGAGTAACGGAGCACTGGCTAACTACCCTAGACTACTGAGGGATGGAAATGTGGCAACGACTGAGGAGAATGGCAAAGGCACAAGGGGATTTGTGGGTGTCAAGGACGGCGCTATTGTCATAGGACATGTGTTTGGGGCGTCATTTGGTGACACAGCAGAGGTACTCCGAACCCTAGGTCTGCAAAACGCGATGAACCTCGATGGAGGGGGATCAAGCGCTCTATGGTACGGGGGATACAAAGTGGGACCGGGGAGGTCATTACCAACTGCAATCGTGTTAGTTAAATAGGTCAAGCCACGCACTGACATTTGAGTAGGCTAAGTAGCTAAGAAGTATTAATGCTGAAGCACCTAGGCCACCAAAAAATAACTTTTCCACTGGTGATAAGCCTAACGGTTCTTTCTCATAACTCATGCCTAGTTTGTCGCAAGACTCGCCTCATTTCATTCGCTGACTTGTAGGTTTTGTTGACCAAGTCCCAAAACTGTTTGCCGTGCCCCCGATATTTGAGATGACAGAGCTCATGTACTACAACGTACTCGACAGCACATTTGGGCACGTACTTGAGGGAGAGGTTAAACGATAGTACACCCCTCGGGGAGCAGCTACCCCAGTATGAGCGGACTTTGGTAAATCTAACCTTGGTCGGGTAGAGATCCAGGATCTCTCTATACTTGGCGATCGCCTCGCTAACAAAGGTTTTGAGCTCTTGTTCCTCCAAGTACTTTTTGGCAATAGGTCTCGGCACCTCTAGGGCTTTTAGCCTTTTGACAATCCATTTCTCGTTTTTTTTGACAAAGTTGTCGACAAAGATTTTGGGCATTAAAAAGGGAGCGCGGGCCACGATCTCGCAACTAGCGTTAACCTGGAGAGAGATGCTCCGCCGTCTATTTTTGCTTCTAACTAGAGTGTAGTTTCTCATT
>CAYNKT010000013.1:0-4859 GCA_964397885.1 uncultured Pseudomonadales bacterium | reverse complement strand
GAGAGCTGAATAGTAGAGAGGGGGACGAGATCAAAAAAGGAAACGGCTATTTGCTTGACTTGTTTTTGGATGTGACAAGCTTGATAGATAGTGTGAACAAGTTTTAACAAGTCACGGGTATCAAAAAGAGCGGATTTTTGAGTGTGACCTCTAGCCCAGGCAGCGTGTCCCTCAAAACGAAGAAAAAGATGGGCACCGCAAGCAGAGTAGCCAGCCCCACGCATACGGCGGGCGGCTTTGTCTACCAGTTTGGTCAAAACCGGCAGCCAGTCATGAGGCGAAAGAGGATGCGGGAGAACGTGTGACTGGCCAAAAGTGCGCCTAGCTGGCTCATAGCTATCTTCTTCGTAGCCGCGGATGCGCATATACCAGTCGCGAGCAACGACCGAGCGGAAAACACCATGGAGAGTGGAGGGGCTTGCGGCAAGGAAGTCGAGGGGGGTGTAGATGCTACTAGCACTAAGACGTTTTTCTAGTTGAAAGCCTATTCCACAAAAATCGCGGAGACCGAGGCGGGCATAGACGGCAAGGAGATTGTGGTGGTCTAGTACCTGGAGACCGTCGGGTTTGTCGATGTCGCTGCCCAGTTTGGCGAGAAAACGACTAGGAGCGATACCGATACTGACGGTGATCCACTCCCCTACCTCTCCCCTGATCCTATTTTTGATTTCCTGAGCCATGCCTACAGGGACCGTCCCCGTAGGTTGAGAGGAGAGATCCAAGACAAATTCGTCGATGGATTTGGGGATGACTTGATCTGAGTAGGTGTCGAGAATGCGGCGAATACTCCGATGAACATGACGATATTTGTGAGGATCAGCACTCCTCACAACGAGCATGGGACAACGTGACTGGCCTTCTTGTACGCTCATACCAGTTTTGACTCCCCAGAGCTTGGCCTCGATAGAACTGGCAAGAATACAGCCAAATGGCTTGTTGCTTGCGGCAACAACAAGGGGGACACCACGGAGCAAGGGATTGGCTTGTTGCTCAATCCCTGCAAAGCAAGAGTTGAGGTCGATATGCATTAATAATGGTTTAGCTTTATTTAAAGCTAAACCTGCAGTGCCACAGTAACACTGTGACACAGTAACGCTAGTCGGGTAGGCCATCGCTAACCTCCTCGAGTGTCCAAGCAAGGTTGTCGGTATTGAGATTAAGACGGAAAAATAACTGATTGCTTACTACAGAAAAGACGTGGTGCCGAGTCATGCCTCGCAGATAGGTGTGGCGGAGACCTACCTTGAGAACGGGATAGTTACGACCTGACCAGTAGACAGCGATGGGGCGCACCTCACGTGACTTGTGGTTGTAGGTAAGAGAGACGGAGATTGGTTCGTGCAATATTTGTATCACGATTTCTTTATAACCCAAATACTACCCGAATGTCAAACATAACTTGTGGCTAATGGCGTAAAGCAGGAAAATTATTATTCTATGGGGTCGATAGTGAGGAGGGATTGGATCTCTTTTTTGAGCTTGGCGTCGTAGTTGACTCCAAAGGGGAGAGCGAGCTCGCGGTTGCTGTCGCCGTTTTGGAAAACAAGAGTTATTTGATCGTTGCCGCGATTACCTTGCAAGAGTTTGTTGAGCTCAAGTAGAGTGGCTTTGCTTGTCCCTCTGGGGACTACTACATGATCTTCGGGGAGAGCTCGCTCGGCTTGGTCTGGCTCATCCTGGCTAGCTACTGCCTCTACCGAGTCAGCGACGAGGGAGAGCCTGTCCTCGCGCTCGTCTACCCTCCCCTTAACTCTGATAACCGCGTTGTCGATTAAAAACTCTTTGGCCGTTTGGTAGGTTTTGGGGAAGATAACTGTGTCTACCTCGCCACCCTCATCGGAAAGCGCGACAAAGGCCATTTCTTGATTTTTGGCTTTGGTCATGACTACTTTGACAGATTTGATGATGCCCACAACTGTGGTTTTGAGTCCTTGCTTTTCGTCTAGATCCTGAATTTTGGTACACCACTCGCCCCTAAGTTGTTTCATGGTTTTGTAGGCGGGGTGCTCGCGCAGGTAGATCCCAAGAAGCAGACGCTCCATCTCCATGAGCTCGTGGCTACCAAACTCGTTTTTGTCGACCTCCCATACATCTTTTACCAGGTCGGACTTGCTGATAAGACTATCAAAAAGCCCGCTTTGATTTTTGGCTGAAGTACTGCTTTTACCAACCTTGAGTCTTACCCGCTCGACCTCGGCCAAGATAACCGATCTTTTGCCAAACTTGTCAAAACTGCCGACTTTGATAAGACTTTCTAAAACTTTTTTGTTGACTTTTTGGTTGTCGACCCGGCGGATGAAGTCGATAAAACTCTGAAAATCTCCACCGCCTACACGCTCAACAAGGATGTTGTCGATGGCTGCGGTTCCGACATTTTTGATGCCGGAGAGACCAAAGCGGATAGCGCGGCCATCTAGGCTGCCCTGGGTCTTTTCGATCGTAAAGTCGCTACCTGACTTGTTGATGTCGGGCGGGAGGATAAGGATGCCCATGTTGCGGCACTCCTCAAGCGCGAGCGAGAGCTTGTCTTCTTTGCCTGATTCTGCCGACATGAGGGAGGAGATGTACTCGACAGGATAGTGAGCTTTCATGTATGCCGTCTGATAGGCGATCATCGCGTAGCCTGTCGCGTGCGCTTTGTTAAAACCGTAACCGGCAAATCTCTCAATAAAGCTCCAGACATTCTCGGACAAGCTCGCAGTATAGCCTTTGGCGACTGCTTGTTTGATAAATTTTTGGTGTTCTTTTTTCATTGTTTCTACGGATTTTTTGCCCATGGCACGGCGCAGAATATCGGCCTCGCCGAGACTGTATCCCGCCATCACATTGGCAATTTTGAGTACTTGCTCCTGATAGACGGCGATCCCGTAGGTTTCTTCGAGAATTGGTTTGAGATCGGGATGAAAATACTTGATGCTGCCAGGCTCGAGTTTGCCTTTGACAAAGTCGGGAATAAGGGCCATGGGACCAGGACGATAAAGGGCAACTAGAGCGGTAATGTCACCAAAGACGTCGGGTTTGAGCTCTCTCGCAAGACGGCGCATTCCGCCAGACTCCATCTGGAAAACTCCGGTGGTTTCTCCACGGGAGAGCATGTCATAGACTTTTTTGTCGTCGAGCGGGAGACTCGAGAGATCGACTTTTTCTCCCCTTTCGGCCTCGACAAAGTTGATGGCATTTTGGAGAATAGTTAGGTTTCGCAACCCCAAAAAGTCCATTTTGAGAAGACCGATAGCGTCGCTTTTGACGTTCATGTCTATGGAGTACATGTCGTACTGGGTAGTGACACCCTCGCCTTTGGTATCGCGCTGAACGGGGGCATATTTGATAATAGAGTCGTCGGCGATAATGACTGCGGCCGCATGAACCGAGGCGTGGCGGGCTACCCCCTCAACGCGACGAGCTAGGTCGAGAAGTTCTTTGTACTTGGGATTTTTGTACATCTCCTGGAGCTCGAAGACCGCTTTTATGGCCTCGTCTATGGAGTTGCCAAGAGGGATGAGCTTGGCGATGCGATCTGGCTCGGAGTAAGGCATGCCGAGAACTCTGCCGATGTCGCGGATCGCGGCACGTGCCTCCATGGTGCCAAAAGTGATGACCTGGGCGACCCGATCTTCGCCGTATTTGGCGGTGACGTACTCGATGACGCGGGGACGACCTACATCTGCGATATCGACGTCAATATCGGGAGGTGAGGGACGCTGTGGATTGAGAAAGCGCTCAAACTGCAATCCGTGGGCGAGCGGGTCGATAGAGGTAATCCTCAGGATGTAGGCGACGATACTACCGGCTGCGCTACCACGACCCGGGCCTATACGGACGCCGTGAGTTTTGCTCCAGTTGATAAAGTCTTGGGTGATCAAAAAGTAACTGGCGTAGCCTTTGCTGCAGATAACGTCTAGTTCGTAGTCGATGCGATCCGTGATCTCATTCGTGACTACTGGGTAACGGCTCGATAATTTGTCCATGACCATTTGACGAAGGTACTTGGCATCGGTCAAGCCCGCAGGTACCGGGAACTTGGGGTAGATCATTTTACCCGTTGGTATCTCGAGGTTGCATTTGTCGGCTACCTTGCGGGTGTTAGCTATTGCCTCGGGGAGATCGGCAAAGAGGTCGGCCATTTCCTCGGGAGACTTGAGGTAGTAGGTCGGAGAGTCGATCATGGTAAAGCGGTTTTTGTCGTCGAGTGTGGTTCTAGTCTGGATAGCAAGGAGTGCGTCCTGCGCCCTCGCGTCGTCCGCACGGACGTAGTGACTGTCGTTAGTCGCAACCAAGGGGATGCCGTATTTGCGGGAAAGCTTGACGAGCTCCTCGTTGAGAGGGGTAAGCAGCTTTTCGAGGCCTTGGTGGCGCTGCAGCTCGATGTAGAGATCGTCACCAAAGAGTTTTTCGTAGGCTTTGAGTCTCTCCTCGGCTTTTGGGAGGTCTCCGTGAGTAATGAGCCAAGGAACCTCTCCTTGAGGACAGCCGGTTGTTGCGATCAACCCCTCGTGGTATTTAACGAGGGTGTCCCAGTCTATCCGAGGTTTGTAGTAAAAACCTTCGAGATGAGCGAGACTCGTGAGTTGCATGAGGTTGCGGTAGCCTACCATGTTTTTGGCAATTAAGAGGAGATGGTGAGTTTGGTGTTGTCTGCTGCGCTCCGACATCTCGCCAGTCGTGTAGTAGGCTTCCAAGCCAATAAGAGGTTTGATGCCGGAAGCGCGCATGGTGTTGTAAAAGTGGATCGCGCCATACATGGAGCCGTGGTCGGTCATGGCGATCGCATTCATACCTAGGGAGTTACAGGCTGCGGCGAGGTCTTCGTCTTTGCTTAAGCCATCTAGGAGTGAGTACTGAGTGTGGACGTGAAGATG
>CAYNKT010000012.1:0-10233 GCA_964397885.1 uncultured Pseudomonadales bacterium | reverse complement strand
ATAGCGCCAAAAATTTTGAGTAAATTTTTCTTATTTTTAACTGGGCGTTTTTTGGGCATCCTAGTAAATATATGATTATCCGTATTCTATGTCAATACGGAGCGATTTTAATAGTTAACGTGAAGGTAGTAAGTGTCATAGCCATCTTGGTGCTCTACCCTCACATAAATCAAGTTGCCTGACCCGCATTTCATACTACCTTGATAAAGATCTCCAGCCTGAACTGCCTTGACAGTCGCGTCACCGCCAACCATATCTACTCCGGTATGAATGTCGCCGGCGTAGCGCGATGAATAAGCGGTATGACCATAACCCTGGGTAATCCGGATTGGACTGTTAATGGGCCAACTCCAACTACCTGACCCATTTTGCGGTGAGTCCGCGTTGTCCCACTCAAGGCTCGTGTTTTGGAGTAGCTCGAAGGGATTACGACGGGAACCGTTTTGTGCCGCCTCAAAGTGTAGATGGGTGCCTGTTGAACAGGGAGACGCTCCTTGGATTATCGAGGCAACCCTCTCGCCAGCGCTCACTGGCTTGATTTTGACTTCTTTGCCTAGCCCTGCCACGATGCCTTGGATCGCGACTAGCTCTGCTTGGGCGGTAGACAAAAGCCTTTGGTATTCGCGTTCACTGTTTTTTGTCTCGGTAAGTAGACTATCTTTGGCCGCTTTTTGAGAATTGAGTGAGGATTTTTGAGAATCTAAGACGCGTTTGAGCGCCTCTATCTCTTTTTGCTTTTCCTCCTTCTGCGTTTTTTGTTCGTCGTAGTCTAGGCGGGATTTTTCGAGCGCGATCAGAATGAGTCTATCGTGATCTCGGACTTTTTTGGAATATTCTAGATTGCGGAGTAGATCGGGGATGCCTGTTGCCTGGGCGATCGTCGAGGTCGGCTCGTCGCTACGATACATATACGTTGCTCTGACCCGCTCGACAAATAGTTTGGTCAGGTCATCGAGCGAATAATCCAAGCTATCGATGCGGCTTTCCAGATCTTGGATCTCGATTTCGAGCTTGGCTAGCTCGGAGACGCTTGAGGCAATTTTGGCGGTAGTGAGACTAATCTGGGTATTGAGATATGAGATTGCCTCAGCGAGAGTTGCTTTCTGCCCGGAGAGATCGCTAAGTTTGGTGTTGCAGGAGTCTATATATTCTCTGAGTTGTCCCTCGTCACTGGGGATCGTGTCACCACACTCTAACGCCACAGCTCGTGGCGTAATAACCAATAACCAATAACCAATAACCAGAAAAATAATCCCTAATATTTTTTTCATTTGCCGTAGCGACGGGTCGCGATCAAACTGGCAAAACTACCCAAAATAGCCGCGAGCACCAGCTCTCCTCCTAGAATAACTAGCATACCGAGGTAGGGTACGGGAAAAAGCGGGATGCCTTGGAGAAAAGAGACTAGATTGGGAGTCAAGTATAGAAGGGTGAGATAGCTACTGCCCCAGCCAATAACTGCGCCAATTATTGAATAAAAAATACCTTCGAGCACAAAGGGCCCCCGGATATACCATGACGAGGCACCCAAGAGGGAAAGTGTGTTGACTTCGTTTTTGCGAGCGGTAAAGCGGAGACCCAGGATAATGACGATGGTAGCAAGAGATGCCGAGAGCAAGACCCCTGCCAAAACTATCCCACCAAGCCGAATGCCATTGACCCAACTTTTGAGTACGTCTATTACGTCTTTTTGGAAAACCACCTCTTCGACGGAGCTATCAGCTTGCATAATTGAGGCGATTTTTTCGAGATCTTGAACGTTTTTGGCGGAAACCTCGAGACTGGCAGGGAGAATGTCGGCGGTGACCATCTCAAGAAGAAGCGGATTGTCTTGATTTTGGTCACGATAGATGTCGAGGGCTTGCTCCCTAGAAATATAGCTTGTGGACTCGACGACTACTTGATTTTTGATACTAGCCTCAAGGCTAGCTGCCGAATCCTGGTCAGCCTGATCGCTAAAAAACGCAGTGACTTGAGGGCGAGACTCAAAATAAATGAGCAGTGAGTGACCACCGAGAGCGACTAAAGCAAAGACAGAGACTATGAAAAAAGTCACGGAAGTCATGAGCATAGCAGCGATACTCTGGTAAGGAGAGCGCCTAATGTGTTTAATCGCAGTCGTTAATTTTTTCATTTTTCGTCCTTATCCTGGTCTTTGTCTTTTTCGTGCTTGTCACTCTTTACTTCCTCTTTGGGTTTGGTGGTGCCCGAATCCTCGACTATTTTGCCTTTGTCTAGCCTAATAGTACGGGCTTTTAGGCCTTTTAATAAGTGAGAGTCGTGAGTAGCCATAATTACGGTCGTGCCCTCTTCATTAATATCTTTGAGAAGCTCGACGATACCCTCACCTGTCGCGGCATCGAGGTTGCCTGTTGGCTCGTCGGCAAAGAGGAGTTTGGGGGCGCCGGCGAGCGCTCTGGCTATAACTACGCGCTGCAACTGACCTCCAGAAAGTTGGATGGGGAAGTCGTTTTGCTTTTCGAGGATACCTGTTAGATCGAGTAGCTCTTCCCGCCTTTTTTTAATTACAGAATCTTCTAGACCCAAGATATCTAAGGCTAGGTCGATGTTCTCGGCTACCGTCCGGTCCATGAGTACCTTAAAATCCTGAAAAACTACGCCGATTTTCCGCCTGAGGAGAGGGATGTTACGGGGTCCAATTTTGCCAATGTCGTCACCATCCACAAAGATTTTCCCTGAGGTCACGGGGAACTCTTTGATGGTCATCCGGATTAGGGAGGTCTTGCCTGCTCCGGAGTGACCCTCCAGAATTACAAACTCGCCGTTTTCGACCGTAAAATTAACGTCATCGATCGCGCGGTTACCATTGCCAAAGACTTTGGTAACATGGTCAAAAATTAACATATCTATGTTTACACGTTTACACGCTTGCACGTGACGCGCACTATTCCTCCTGCATACTATTATCAGTTGCGGTCTTTGCGTTAAGTTCTAAGATCTTGACTCGGCCTACATCCATGAGCCATCCAGCTTTTTTACCCTGAAATGTCTCCCCCCAAATGGTGGCTTTATGACCAACAAAGAGATCGAGATCAACAACAGACGATGTTAGGTATACCCACTGTGATTTGTCGGCACCCCGCTCTAGATGGTGGCTGCCCTCGCCGTCTACTCCACCTGCGAGGATGATCCCTTCTGCGCTATCGCGAAAACTTTGTTCGTCGTTGACGCCAAAAACATCACCTACTTGGACTGCTCCCGCGCTATCTGGGTTTTGGGCCATTGCACTCGGTCCTGGTCCTCCTCCAGCTAGTTGAAGTTTTTTACTGGCAATAAACCAACCCGTACCTAGCCCTAGGACGACCGCAACAACTGCGACCATAATGCCTAGTTTGGGACTCGACATTAATGTAACTCCCCGCTTTGGAGAGCTAGACATTCCTTGGTTTTCTACGGTATCGTCTAGAGATATTTTTTGCATTTCTGCCATATCGACCTCCATCTATGGTATAGAGTTCACTATAACATATTAGGAGAGGAGCTTGAGTTCGGCTTGGATGAGGTCATCGAGGTCACCGTCCAAGACCGCATCGGTGTTACTAGTTTCGTACTCGGTTCGCAGATCCTTGACCATGTGATAGGGATGCAGAACATAGGAGCGGATTTGGGAGCCAAAACTGGCGATTTGATGTGTACCTTTCATGCCTGCTAACTCGCTTTTCTTTTTTTCTTCTTCCAGTTCCCAGAGTTTGGCTTTGAGGCGACCGAGTGCGAGCTCACGGTTTCTCTCCTGATAGCGCTCCTCAGAACAAACGACCGTCAGGCCTGTGGGTATGTGCTTGAGGCGGACCGCGGTACTAACTTTGTTCACATTTTGTCCACCATGACCACCAGCCCGGAAAAACTGCCACTCAAGTTCTTCGTCTTTGACCTCAAAGCCGTTTTCGTCCTCAACTACATCTGGTAAGACTTCCACCAAGGCAAAACTGGTTTGGCGGAGGTTGTCGGCATTAAAGGGGCTTTGACGAACTAGTCGGTGAGTACCCTGCTCTCTTTTGAGGAGACCATAGGCGTACTTGCCTTTGAGGCGGACGGAGACGGACTTGATGCCGGCATCCTCGCCTCGAGTTAGGTCTATTTCCTCATATCCCCAGCCCTGACGCTCGGCGTAGCGTAGGTACATACGGTAGAGCATCTCGCTCCAGTCCATGGCCTCGGTCCCGCCTGCGCCAGCGTGAATACTAAGAATGGTGTCGAGGGCGTCGTAACGGCCGGAGAGGTAGGTGCGAGTCTCGAGCTTGGTGAGTGCGCTCTCGGCGATACCCTGATATTTGGCATGCTCTGAAAGTAGCTCGGCATTATCTGAATCATCGGTAAGCATCTCGGCGACTGTATCCGCGTCAGAGATAATCTGCTCGACTTCTCGATATGAATCGAGGATAGTGTTGAGGTCTGAGAGTTGTTGGCTTTTTTCCTGAGCGTCACTACGACTCCAAAAACCATTCTCCGCCATCTCGGCTAGGAGCTGCTTTTTCTTGAGTTCAAGCTCATCGAGCTTGAGTTTGGATTTGAGACCATCAAGTCTATTTCCTAAATCTGACATGAGGTTATTGTACCCCACTTGCTGAGGCTACGAGTGACGAAGCAGAGATTTGACACGGTCTATATTCTCTTTGTCGGGACCCGATTTGTCGAGACCAGGGACCTCGAGAATAAGTGGGAGGTGAGACAACTTGGGATGATTGACAAGCCTAGCGAGGCCTTGATCACCGATAAATCCATCGCCGATGTTTTGGTGGTTGTCACGACCTGAGCCAAGGGGAGTTTTACTATCATTGAGGTGAAGGAGCTCGAGTTTGTCAAAGCCGATCGTACCCTCAATCTCCTTGAGCCAGATGTCTAGTCCTTGGGACGATCCAAGGTTATAGCCAGCCTCAAAGGCGTGAGCCGTATCGAGACAGATACGTAGGCGGTTGTCGGAAATTGTATGTAGAATAGCGGATAACTCAGGGAGAGAGCCGATTTTGCCTTTTTGACCAGCAGAATTCTCGAGTAAGAGAAGGGAGTCTTCGGGAGTACTAGATAACACTTTATTGATTTCGACGATTACTTGTTCTCTGACTACCTCCCAACCTCTCCCCTGATGACTACCTATGTGAAGAACCACTCCTGCACTACCGATGGCTGCGCTGTTTTTCATGTCCATAACAAGGGCGGCTTTGGACTTTGCGGCTAACTCAGGATTGTCGGACGCGAGATTGGTCAAGTAGAGAGCGTGAATATAAACAGGTTTTAAGTTATAGTCTTTAAGTTTTAGGCGGAAAGCACTTACCTCTTTTTCATCGTAGGGTTTGCGGGCCCACATGCGGGGACTACCGGCGAATATTTGCAGACAGTTGCCACCGATTGTGAGGGTGTTTTTTATTGCGTTAGATAGCCCGCCACTTGTACTGACATGTCCACCTATGCGTCTATTTTCCATGAGGATTATCCTTTCATCTGCCGACGAACCCTTCTTGACTTGCTGTCAGGAATTCCTGTTAAGGAGTATCCTCGAGGGGCACTGGCGATACTAATACATCTTTGCAAAATTCGTATTTAACTTTTTCGTACTGCTCACTGGGGAGATCTTTGACTCTAGTACGCAAATCTTGAACAGCTTTATTGATTATGGGCTCGGCAGTCCCGCCGGTTGCGGAGTCTAGGGTATCTCTAGCAGCATTCCAGACCTTGGTGGTAGCGGCACCGAGGACAGATGTTAGACCGTCTAGACTAGAGTTTTTTTGGGTGATCACGAGGCGGGAGAGGAGGTTGTTATCCTCTTCGGGAGGCAGGACCCTACTTTGTTTGTAGTATAGATAGCCTACCGTGGCGATACCAAGAACAAGAACAAAAGCCAAAACTCTACGCATAGGACAAGTATACCCATTCGACAAGCTCAGGGCTATAGCCTATTCGTAACGGAGAGCTTCGATTGGTGAGAGCTTGGCGGCTTTCCTAGCCGGGAAAACCCCAAAAACAATGCCTGTCACAAGTGACACACCAAAAGCCAGAAGAATGGAGTTAACTGCCGGGGTGGCCGGGAAAAAAGACCGGAGTGCGAGCGAGCCCAATATACCAATTATTATCCCGATTACACCTCCTAGTGTTGAGAGGACCGCCGACTCGATGAGAAACTGAACCATGATGTTACCCGGGGTCGCGCCAAGCGCCTTTCTCAGGCCGATCTCACGAGTGCGCTCGGAGACGGCAACTAGCATAATGTTCATGATGCCTATTCCTCCAACTACCAAGGAGATAGCAGCGATCCCAGCCAAGCCGACGGTGAGGGTGCCAAGAATGGTTTGGATGGTTTTTAAGATTTCGCTTTGATCAGTTACCGAAAAGTCCTCCTCGTTCAACCTTTTGAGCATGGCTGTTTCGACCTTTTGTTTGGCGTAGTCGATGTTGTTTTTGTCATCTACCTGAGCTAAGAGGTAAGAAATTTTGTCTAATCCTAGTGCGGTGCGGGCCGCTGTAACTGGCACATAGACGGCGCTATCCAGGTCTGGCCCACCAAAGCCTCCATCACTTTTCTTTTCGATAACGCCGATTACCTCAAATTTGATCCTGTTAATCGTAATGGTTTCGCCAACTGGGTTAAGTCCTTCGTAGAGCTCTACTGCAATCTTGTTGCCAATTACAGCTACCTTGCGGTTACTACTCACGTCGGAATCTGAGAAAAATCTCCCTATTTCGGCTTTGGTACTGCGCATGTAGGTATATTCGGCACCACTTGCGATCACAAACCCCTGTTTTTTGCCTTGAGGACTACGAAACTCTCCCGAGCCTTCTATAACAGGAGTGACCGCCTCTATAGGTTTGCCTATCCGCTCGAGCGTGCCCACGTCGTTTAACGATAGTTTGGAGCTACTGAGACTGAGTGCGGCTGTCTCCTGGTTAAACCCGCCATCCTCATTGACAATGTCGCCGGGCGCAACAATAAGGAGGTTGCTCCCTAGATTTTGGAATTGTTCTTCGACAAAAACCGTGAGACCGTTACCTATTGCGGTGAGCAAGATCACCGAGGCAACACCGATAACTACCCCGAGCGTCGTCAAGATAGAGCGCGTTTTGTTGCGCAAGACCGCAGTCATGGCCGTTTGAGCGGTGACTTTGATATTCATCGTGCGGTACCTGTATCTTTGGTAATTTTGCCATCAAAGATATTGATGACACGATCTGTGACCTTGGCTAGCTCTCTATCATGAGTCACGATCACGATAGTCCTGCCCTCTTTGTGCAGGTTTTTGAGGATAGCAATGACCTCTTGTCCTGATTTGGAGTCTAGATTGCCTGTAGGCTCGTCGGCGAAAATTATCTTGGGATCGTTGATCAATGCCCTGGCTATTGCAACACGCTGCTGCTGACCACCTGAGAGTTGGTTGGGGTAGTTTTTGAGACGGTCGCCTAACCCGAGATCCGTAAGTATCTTGATGGCTTTTTGCTTAGCTTGACTGCCGCCGCCGTTATAAATAGTGGGGAGCATGACATTTTCGAGAGATGAGGTACGAGATAAAAGATTGAACTGCTGAAAGATAAAGCCAATATATTTGTTTCTTAAATAGGCTGCCTGAGCCTCGGTAATACTCGAAATGTCTTGACCGTCGAGCTCGACTACCCCACTACTTTGACGATCAAGGAGTCCCATGATGTGCATAAGGGTAGATTTACCAGATCCAGAAGGTCCGACAATGGCGACTAACTCGCCAGAATTAATATTGAGGTTAATGTCATCTAGTGCCTCTATTGTCACGCCATCCAGAAGATAATCTTTGTTGACATGCTTGAGGGAGAGCACTAGTTTGGGCTTTTTACTTGACGAGGTAGACATGTTCACCGGCTCCTAGTCCACTAACAAGTTCGACCAATCCATCGTTTTCGATACCAGTCACGACGTTTTTGGTGACATATTTGCCTTGCTCTAACACGGTGACTGCCGAAGAACCACTAACAAGCTTGAGGGCAGCTGTAGGGAGAGTGAGCACACCAGCCTTTTCCGAGAGTACAACTAACGCTGTACCGTTGAGACCTACTCTGAGTTTGTCTATGTGCTCTCTTGGTAGCTTGAGCTTGACTTCGTAGGTTGTGCCGGTTGTGGTTTCTTTGGGGGCATAGGAGATCGCGGCAATACTTGTTTCGATCTTATCCTCTTTGTAGGCATCGAGCACAACTGTGACTTTTTGACCCACCCTCACCCTCGCAATCTCTGTTTCATCGAGGTCAGCCAAAAATTCGAGGGATAGCGGATCAACTACGATCCAGTTGTCAGTTGCGGCGACCTGAACAAAAGGAACAGTAACAGGAGAATGGACCAAGATGCCGTCTATGGGAGAGTTAATCCTTGCTAGTTTGAGGGCAAGGTCTTGATATTCGACATCTTTGACAGTGTTTTCGAGCTCATATTGATTTTTTTCGAGAATCCGACGGAGCTCTTGATCAACATTTCCGACACTAGTTCTGTCGTGGTAGTCATCTTGAACTTGGTCAAAAGTGCCACGCTCGATGGCGTAGAGGTTGAGTTTTTGCTCGAGTATCTTTTGGAGTTGTCTAGTGTCAATGGAAGCTAGCGTAGCCCATTTTTTGACTTGATCACCTTCTTGTGCACCGACATAAGTAACAAATCCCCCGGCGGCAAAGCGGAGGGTAGCGATGCCACTTGCGCTCACTTTGCCAGAGAGCTCGAGAACGTCTTGAATATCACGAGTCTCGACGGTGTACTCGTCGTACACAGGGGCAGAGGTGCGTAAACGCCAAAACACAAACAGCCCAACTAAAACGAGGATGCCGCTAATTGCGTAGTGTTTTTTGGTTAAACGGGGCATTTTCATGGAGATAATTGTAGCATAACCAGGCAGAAACCTAACTAAGAAGTCGTCCGATTGCGATCCCTATACCGGTTGCGAGACCTCCGAGCAAGAGCATCTCAACGGCTTTCCAGACAATCTTTCCTTGAAAGAGCTTGGCCATGACTCCTCCGAGTACGGTGAGTGCGAAAAGAGTCGAAGCGATAGAATATAGCCATGCTTGATCACCCGAAAATAAAATGTGGGGAAAAAGTGGGATAAAACCTGCTACGAAGTACGAAACAAACATGACCAAGGCGGACTTGATCACTAAGACACGCGAAAAACGAGTCTTAATGATTTCGCGCGATGTTTCTTCGGAGAGAAATGAGCCTATCCCCATTGAGAAAGCCTCGACAAAGATGAGCACAATGCCTGTGGTCACAATTACCGACTTTTGGGTGCCGGCTGCGGCAACACCAGAAAGGAGACCAACGGTACTGACAAGGGAGTCCTCGACCCCAAAGAGGAAGTTGCGGAAAAGAGATTGCCTCTCGGCTCTTCTTTTGCGGGAGGAAAATAGCTTAAGTAGCATGAGATTAGTTTAGCAAAAAAACTGGCTCTTGTCGGGGTAAGAAGAATTGAACTTCTGCCTCACCGACCCCATCGGCGAATTCTACCGTTAAACTATACCCCGTATAGAACAGGGGTATTTTATCATGGAATTAACTAAGTCTAGCAGCTACATCTGACCAGTTGACGACTGACCAGAAGGCTTCAATGTATTTGCCACGGTCGTTTTTGTAGTCTAAATAGTAGGCATGCTCCCAGACGTCGATAACTAAGAGTGGCTTGGCGTCCATGACTCCAAGGAGATTGTGGTTTTGGACCTGGACTACATGAAGATCTTCGCTATCCTTGATAAGCATTGCCCAGCCAGAGCCTTCGACGGCTCCTGCTGCCCCGGCAAACTCTTTTTGGAATGCCTCAAAACTCCCAAACTGCTCTTCGAGCTTGGCTAGTAAGTCCCCAGAGGGAGTATTGCCATCTTTGGGTTTTTGCATGTTTTGCCAAAAAATGTTGTGAAGTTTGTGACCGCTCATATGGAAAGAGAGATCACGCATAACGGCTTTGTAATCAACTTCGAGACCTTCACCTGCCCGCATTTTTTCAAGCTTGTCCATCGCGGCGTTAGCGCCAGTAACATAGGCCAAGTGATGCCGGGTGTGATGAAGCATCATAATGTCACGGCTAATGACGGGGGAGAGAGCGTCGTAAGCGTAGGGAAGATCGGGAAGTTCTATCCTTTTGTGTTTCATGGTTGCCATTTCTACCTCCTATTAAACTTAACCTTAATCGGTCACAGTATAGCACAAAACCCGGAGAATTGCTAGAGTTAACTCGTGTTTTGACGGATCTTGTCCCAGAGTTTTCCTCGTCGGCAGAG
>CAYNKT010000011.1:0-10734 GCA_964397885.1 uncultured Pseudomonadales bacterium | reverse complement strand
CCGTCTTCCCAGAAACCCACAAAACATCACAGTCCTAGTTCAAGCCGCCAACTAATATGTACCGATATGTCAAAGCACCTCCAGGATACACTCTCAAAAAATCGCGCTCCCTCGGTCAAAATTTGCGCACCATACTCTCTGCTGTTTTCCTAACAACAGGTATTGCCACCTTTACTACCGTTGCCTATCCCCTCATCTCTTACGAACTCAAATATGCCCCACGCCTCACAGTTCACAACTTACTTTCACCCGCCGTTGATCCTTCGGCAGAGCTTGGTGTGGTCCCCGCTGCTAGGGCTCAGGAACCTACATTTTTGCCGGAAATGATTAACACGACGCTCGACTACACCGACGCTAGTGTCTGGTTTAGGTCAAATAGCCAAAAAAATAACGTCGCGACAACTGCGCGTTTGTACACTCTCTCGATCGATTCGTTAGGTATCGCAAACGCAACCGTACGAAGCGACCACACCGATCTCAAAAAAACCCTCATTCACTATCCAGGGACCGCGTCTCCTGGAGAACTAGGCAATACCGTCATCTTTGGCCACTCCGTTCTCCCGCAATTTTTTGATCCCCAAAACTATGTTTCGATCTTTTCTACCCTTCACACACTCGAGGTTGGCGAGGATATCTTGATCTCAGACGAAGGAGCCCTCTACACCTACAAAATTTATGATATGTACGAGGTCACTCCCGACGACCTCTCTCCTCTTGCTCAGACCTACGACAGGAGAAGGCTTACCCTCATTACCTGTACTCCCCCCGGTACTTATCTCCGCCGTCTTATAATAAAAGCCGAGTTGCAAGACATATGACCACTCTTTGCATCGACTACGGGACTAGTCATCTCGGCCTCGCAGTAGCAGAAGTGATGCTCGCAACCCCCTTGGGCGAGCTTGGTTACCGTGACGATAACTATGTCTTTACCGAGCTAGGTAGAGTTGTTCAAGACCACAACGTCAAACTAATAGTCATCGGCTTGCCAGAGGGGAAACTCGTTGAAAAAATCAAGAATTTTGGGACCCGGTTAGAGCGCGCGCTCATGATCCCAGTTGTCTACTACCCCGAAACTCTTTCAACTCAAGAGGCAATTGCCGCCCTCAGAGAGGGAGGAGCGAGTCGTGCCAAGCTCAAAAATGACCACACCTACGCAGCCTGCCTCATTCTCGAAGATTATCTGGAGGCGCAGCAATCGTGATTTTGGGGTATACTACAAACTAGTTATTCATCTATTTTTCGAGGAGGAATATGCTCAAAAACGTCATTGCCCCGATTCAAGCCTGGTTACTCGCCCGCGGTCAATGTGTTGGCTGTGGTACTCCTCTAGACAAAGGTACCAAATCTAAGAGAGACGCCGAAACAGAAAAAATTACCTGCAAATGCGGGCGCATTTTCATTCATACTACCAAAGGCAACAAATACCGCAGGGCTTTGTTTTCTGAGGTCTAAAATGATTGGGGTTAGAGCTCGCCACAAACGCCGACTCGTCATCTGGGTTTGGGTTAGCTTACTTGCTTGTTTGCTCGTTTTTTCTTTGCTATTTTTCCACTCAGTTACTGCGCCTTATAGTGGCAGTTCTGCCAAGATCGAGTTTGTGGTCGAGCGAGGCGACTCAGTTAGCAAAATCGCAGGTGGTCTCGCCGACAAGTCGCTTATTCGTTCGGTTATTGGCTTTCGCTACGCAGTCAAAAAATCTGGCCTCGGGAGCAAGATTCAAGCAGGTACTTATCAGCTTTCTCCAGACATGTCCGCCTACGAGATCGCCATAGCCTTGACCCGCGGGATTAGTAACGAGCGTCTTACCATCCCCGAAGGATACCGCCTCGAGCAAGTCGCTGAGGCTGTCGAGAGCCAGCTAGGCATTGCTGCCTCTGACGTTATAGCCGCTTCAATTGGCAAAGAGGGAACCCTCTTCCCCGACACTTATTTTCTCCCTCCCACAATCTCAGCCTCAGGTCTTGTAGAGCTGATGCAAAAAACCTTTGTAGACAAGATAGGTGAGGGGATAGATCAGGAGACGCTCACCATAGCCTCACTTGTCGAACGCGAGACCAAGGCCGATGCCGAAAAGCCCATTGTTGCCGGCATCCTCTACAAAAGACTTGCCGCCGGTTGGCCCCTGCAGCTAGACGCGACTGTCCAATATGTGCTTGGCAAACCAGGGGCTTGGTGGCCAGTTACCACTCTCGCCGATCGACAGGTTAAGTCTCCCTACAATACCTACTTGAGTCTAGGTCTCCCCCCAGGTCCAATCTGTAATCCAGGTCTCCCCGCCATACGCGCCGCGCTAAGTCCAGCTGAGTCAGAATACTGGTACTATCTTCATGGCAAAGACGGCGTCATTAGATACGCCGTTACCTCCGATGAGCACTCCGCCAACATCGCCCGCTATCTCCACTAATTGACAAGAAGTTTTTTTCCCTGTTTACTAGTCTAAGTATTAATTAGTTTGGAGCCCTATGAACAAATCTAAAAAACTCAAATCTCTAACAAAAAAATGGCACAAGCTCGACAAAAAGAAGAAATGGCTGATAAGTGGACTTACCGCCGTTACTCTCTCCGGTGTTGTCTACGGTGGATACAAATCCTTTTTTAGCCCAATAACAATCAATCAACTCTGGTTCCCTCCAAACACAAATGGATTGACTGGTTTACAGACAAAACTAATTACTAAGTGTAATTCAAGGACAACCTTCCTCTATGCGAATAGAGAACCTGAAACCCACTTTCCTAAAAAACCCTTTTTATTCATATGGGAATATGATTACTCACATGTCCAATATTGGCCAAACCCCGTATATAAATGCATTGATGGTTACGTTTGTAAAAACATCATAGATAAGCACAAAGGTATTACTGCAAAATGTTCGTTCGTTGGTAACGAAAGCCCCGAAGTCAAAAAAGATTACAAAAAACCCACTCCCACCAAGACTCCATCCGGGGGAGGGGGTAATCAACCAAAAATCTTGCCAATGTAATTGTGTGTGTTACAATACCCCTGCCGCTTTGTAATGGGTCATCTGCCTGTTGACAATAGTTGTGCTATAGTGGTTTAATAATCGGTTGCCCGAGGGTTCCTTGTATGGGCGTACAAAAATACGTACGTCCGTTTTTATATTAGTGGCTATAAAGAGGGAAAAACTCCATGAACAAGACGAAAAGATTATATTGGGGTAAGCAAAACTTACCACTACCCAAACTAGATCTTATCAAAGTTCAGCAGGAGTCATACCAAGAATTTTTAGAAAACGGTATCAAAAAATATCTCGCCGAAATCAGTCCCATCGAGGACTTTACCGGCAAAACCTGGGAACTATCTTTCCTTGATCACTACTTCGAAGATGCCAAACTCACCCCCGACGAGGCTGTCACAAAAGGCCTATCATACGACCAACCCCTCCGTGTCAAAGTCAAACTTGTCAACAAAATAACCGGCGACGAGTCAGAGCAAGACGTATTCTTGGGTGACATCCCCAGAATGACCAACCGCGGTACCTTTATCATTTCCGGCATTGAGCGCGCAGTTGTAACCCAGCTCGTCCGTGCTCCCGGTGTCTTTTTTGCCGGTTCGGTCGACGCAACCTCCGGCCGTGTCCTCCACTCTGCCGAACTCCGCCCCATGCGCGGTAGTTGGCTTGAGCTGACAGTCGGCAAAAACGACGTAATAACCGGCAAAATCGACCGCCACCGCAAATTCTACGCAACCACCCTACTTCGCGCACTTGGGATCGAAGACGAAGAGGAGATCAAAGAGCTCTTCCGCGAAGTCGACACCGACAACGACCACCAGTATATCTTTGCAACCCTAGCCAAAGACCCCAACCACACCCAAGCCGAGGCACTTCTTGACCTTTATGACAAAATTAGACCCGGCGAGCCAGCCGTCCTCGAAAACGCCCGCAATCTTTTCTTCCAAAGCTTCTTTGATGGGCGGCGTTATGATCTCGACAAAGTAGGTCGCTACAAACTCAATAAAAAACTTGATCTTGAGATCGAAAACAGATCCGAAAATCACGTCCTTACCAAAGCCGATATCGTGGCCGTCGTCAAGTATATGATCGGTCTCCAAAATGGTGTAGGCAAAGTCGACGACATCGACCACCTAGGCAACCGCCGTGTTCGCCGCGTTGGCGAGCTCCTCGGTGCCACTGCCTTCCGCATTGGGTTACTCCGCCTTGAGCGCAGTATCAAAGAAAAAATGTCCCTCGTCAAACCCGACGAGAGTATTACTCCTGTTCAGCTCATTAATGCTAGACCTGTCATTGCGACCATTTCCGAGTTCTTTAGACGTAATCGTTTGTCGACCATTCTCGACCAGACCAACCCTCTCTCCGAGATCGACAATCTCCGCCGTCTTTCGGTCATGGGTAGTGGTGGTGTCACAAGAGAGCGCGCAAGTTTCTCTATGCGTGACATTAACGCCAGCCAATATGGTCGTATCTGCCCCGTCCGCAGTCCCGAGGGTCCTAACATTGGTCTAGTTACTTATCTCTCCCTCTACACCCGTGTCAACAAATATGGGTTCCTCGAAACTCCCTACCGCCAAGTCGTGGCAGCCAAGGTTTCCGGCAAATCCGTTATGAAAGTGACCGACGACGTTATTTTTCTCCCTCCCGATGATGAGCAAGATCGCTACATCACCCACGCAGGTATCGCAATAGATGACAAAGGTATCATTAAAGACAACTGGGTACCCGCTCGTTACGCCGGCGACTTTATCGAAGTTCCTGTCGAAAAAGTCGAGCTTATTGACGTAGTACCAAGACAAGTTGTCGGGACCAGTGCCTCGCTTATTCCCTTTATCGCTCACGACGAAGCCAACCGTGCTCTCATGGGTACCCATATGCAATGTCAAGCCGTACCGCTTGTCAGTCCCGAGTCTCCCGTTGTGGGAACAGGTATGGAAGAAGCAGTTGCTGCCTCCATGAACTGGGTTGTCCGTGCCCTCCACGATGGCACCGTCTCCTACGTCGACGCCAATCGCGTAGTAGTTGATCTTAGTAAAGCAGTAGAAGCTGCCGCCAAAGCCGAACAAAAAGACTACCAAGTCGAGCACGTCACTCTCAAAAAAGGTCAAGAAATTTATAGTCTCACCAAGTTTTACCGCACCGCCCAAAGCACTTGTTACAACCAAAAACCCATTGTTGAAGTGGGCGCCAAAATCAAAGCCGGCGACGTCATTATCGACGGTCCCGCCTCTGATCAAGGTGAACTAGCTCTTGGGCGTAACCTCACCATTGCCTATGCCTCTTTTATGGGGTTGGGGTACGAGGACGCCATCATTATCTCCGATAGACTCGTCAAACAGGATGTTCTCACAAGCATTCATATCAACGAATACGAAGCCGCCGTCATGGACACCAAACTCGGCGAAGAAGAACTAACCCGCGATATCCCCAACGTCAGCGAGCACGATCTTAGGAATCTTGGCGAGGACGGCATCGTTGTCGTAGGAGCCGAGGTAGGTCCTGGTGATCTCCTGGTCGGTAAGATCGCCCCCAAAGGTGAAACAGAGCTCACAGCCGAAGAAAGACTCTTGCGAGCCATCTTTGGCGAAAAAGCCCGCGAAGTCAGAGACACTAGTCTCAAAATGCCTAACGGCGAAAGTGGGACAGTCATTGACGTAGCCATTCTCGACCGCGAAGAAGGCGATGAGCTCGATCCTGGAGTCTTAAAAACTGTCAAAGTCAAAGTCGCCCAAGTTAGAAAAGTTACGGTGGGTGACAAACTCGCCGGCCGTCATGGTAACAAGGGTGTCATCAGTCGGATTATTCCCGCTCCCGACATGCCGTATCTAGAGGACGGTACCCCGATAGACATCATTATCTCGCCTCTCTCCGTTCTAGCTCGTATGAACTTGGGTCAACTCCTCGAGGCTCATCTCGGCCGTGCCGCCCAAAAACTCGGCTACAAAGTTGCCCTACCGGTCTTTGAGAAACTCGAAGAATCGGTTATCGAACAAGAGCTCAAAAAAGCAGGTCTCCCAGTATCCGGCAAAACCGCCCTTTATGATGGTCGGACTGGTCTACCCTTTGACAAAGAAACAACAGTCGGAGTAGGCTACATCCTCAAACTTTCTCACATGGTCGAGGACAAAACCCATGCCAGAAGTACAGGTCCATACTCCTTGGTCACTCAGCAACCGCTTGGTGGCAAAGCCCAAATGGGTGGACAAAGACTCGGAGAAATGGAAGTTTGGGCTCTCGAAAGTCATCGTGCTGCGCACGTTCTACAAGAAATGCTCACCATTAAGTCCGACGATCTCGTCGGCCGCGCCAAAGCCTTTGAGGCCATCGTCAAAGGAGTCCCGATCCCCGAGAGTACCGTGCCTGAGTCCTTTAAGGTTCTCTTAAAAGAGCTCAACTCCCTCGGTCTAGACGTGATTCCCGTCGAACCACAAGAAGTTTTGGTCGCCGAAGAAGAAGACGAAAGTGAGATAGCTCAGACAGCTCCCCAGGACGATACATCAGCCACAACTGATGACACAACAGATGACACATCAGCTGTTACGCCTGACGACCAAGCTGCCGAAGAGGCAAAAGATCTCGAAGATCTCGAAGGGCCAGACGAAAAAGAACTAGAATCAGATGAAATTACAGAAGAGGGAGACAAATAACCATGATGAAAAACATTCTTGACTTCAAGGGTCTCAAAATCCAACTAGCCTCACCAGAGACTATCCGTACTTGGTCATTTGGCGAGGTTCTCAAGCCTGAGACCATCAACTACCGGACGCTAAAGCCCGAAAAAGATGGGCTCTTTTGTGAAAGAATTTTTGGACCAACCAAAGACTACGAATGTTACTGCGGCAAGTACAAGCGGATCCGCTATCGTGGGATAGTCTGCGACAAATGTGGAGTCGAAGTAACTCAAAGCCGAGTTAGACGCGAAAGAATGGGTCACATCAATCTGGCAGCTCCCGTTGCCCATATTTGGTACTTTAAGGGCGCCCCCAGCAAACTCTCTCTCCTCGGTAACATCCCTCCCAAGGCACTTTCCTCTGTCGTTTACTTTAGCAAATATCTCGTTCTTGGCGTTGACAAAGAGGTCAAAGCCCAAGTTTTGGACTCACTGATCGCCCACAAAGCAGATGCCGTTGCCGGTCTAGAGGACAAAGCCAAAGCCGAAATCGAAAAAATCAAATCCGAGCTTGACGACAAAATCAAAGCTGCCAAAGACAATGCTGCGATCGAAAAAATCAAACTTTCCGTCAAACGCATGATCGAGTCAGTTAGAGAAAATCTCATCCTCGACAAAGACTCACTCGACGAGATCTACAAGACAGTTGTCCAAATGGCCAAACGTGTTACCGCAGGCTCCGTTATCTCCGAAGAAGAGTATCTCAAGCTGGACGAATACGAGGCAGTAACTCACCTTAAGGTTGGTATGGGTGCCGAAGCAGTTTTAGAGTACTTGGACAGCATCGACCTCCAAAAATTAAGTAAAAGCCTGAGAGACGACATAAGAGAAGAGTCTTCTTCCGTCAGAATCAGCAAGCTCGCCAAACGTCTCAAAGTAGTTGATGGTCTCAAAAACGCCGGGCTTCATCCCTCTTGGATGGTACTGCGCGTGCTACCCGTACTCCCTCCCGAGCTGCGTCCCATGGTTCAGCTATCCGGTGGGAGGTTCGCAAGTTCCGACCTAAACGATCTCTATCGAAGAGTCATCAACCGCAACAATCGCTTGCGTCACTTGATCGATCTTGGCGCTCCCGAGATCATTTTACGTAACGAAAAGCGCATGCTCCAAGAGGCAGTAGACTCGCTCATAGACGCCTCTCAAGCCAAAAGTACCCGCCGCCGCGCTGTCAAACAACTCCGCTCGCTCTCCGATATGCTATCCGGCAAACAAGGCCGCTTCCGCCAAAATCTTCTGGGCAAGCGTGTAGACTACTCCGGTCGCTCCGTGATCGTCGTTGGACCCGAGTTATCTCTTGACGAGTGCGGACTTCCCAAAGACATGGCTCTCGAAATGTTCAAGCCCTATGTGCTGCGCGAGCTCATAGAAGGTGGTATCGCCCCCAACGTCAAAAGCGCCAAACACACGATCGAGCGTCGTGACCCAGTCGTTTTTGACATTCTAGAAAAAATCACCAAAAACCATCCCGTGCTATTAAACCGTGCTCCGACGTTGCACAAACTCGGTATCCAGGCTTTCTATCCAGTATTGATCGAGGGTAACGCTATCCAGCTTCACCCTTGTGTTTGTGCCGGCTACAACGCCGACTTTGATGGTGACCAGATGGCCGTTCACGTACCCCTTAGCAAAACCGCAGTCGAAGAAGCGCGTGACCGCATGATGGCCAAAAATAATCTCCTCAAACCAGCAAACGGCAGTCCCATCACCGTACCTAACAAAGAAATGGCTCTCGGCTCCTACTACCTAACTAGTTTTGACCCAGAGCTAGGTAGCAAAGGCGGCATATTTGGAGATGAACAAGAACTTCACTCAGCCTATCAAAATGGTTTCGTCAAACTCCGCCAAAAAGTCAATCTTAGGGTGAATGGCAAGATCATCGTTACCTCGGTCGGTCGCGTCATCTTTAACGAAGCCCTCCCAGCCGAACTTCGGTTCTTAAATGAGGAGATTAACGCCAAAAAAATCACAGATCTAGTCAAAGAGGCAATCCGCTTATTTGACAATACAGAAGTCGCCCGCCTCGTAGACGATATCAAAAGAATCGGCTTTGAGTACCTTACTGGATCAGGCCTTTCCGTTGCTGTCGCCGATATGCATCAGATCAAAGAAAAAGAAGGAATGATCAAAGAAGCCGAGGAGCGCGTCAACCAAATCCTTGAAACCTTTAACCAAGGGCTTATTACCGAAGACGAAAAACGCCGTCTCAGTTTCGAGGTCTGGATGAACACGACCGAAGAAATCGCCGAGGCGACCTGGCAAAAATTTGATGAGAATAACGCCGTCAAAATTATTATTAACTCTGGTGGTACCCGTGCCTCCCGTGATCAGGTCAAACAACTTTCCGCCATGCGTGGTCTTGTAGTTGATCCACTAGGCAAAATCGTCGAAATGCCAACCAAGAGTAACTTCCGCGAAGGCCTCTCGATCTTCGAATATGTGACCAGTTCGCGTGGTAGTAGAAAAGGTCTTACCGACTCCGCTCTCAAAACCGCCGACGCAGGCTACTTGACTCGTCGTTTGGTGGACGTCAGTCACACCGCGATAATCCGCGAAGAAGACTGTGGAGGAGAAGAGCTTTTGCTTATAAGTAGCGAAGGTGTTCGTGCCAAACAATTTGAGAGGCGCTTACTTGGTAGAGTAGTTGGCAAATCAGTCAAAGATCCAAGTAGCAAAGCCGTCATCGTTAAAAAAGGCGACATCATCGACGACGAAATCGCCTCCCAAATCGCAAAAGCAGGCGTTACTGCTGTCGAGATCAGATCTCCTCTGACTTGCCATACCCGTTATGGACTTTGTGCCAAGTGTTATGGATGGGACTTTGGTACTCGCAAGCTAGTCGAGCTAGGTACTCCTGTTGGAGTTATTGCTGCCCAGAGTATCGGCGAACCAGGTACTCAGCTCACAATGCGTGTCAAGCATGCTGGTGGTATCGTCGGCTTGGACGTGACTCAGGGCTTGCCCCGCGTCGAAGAGCTCTTTGAGGCCCGTACTCCCAAAGTCGTAGCCCCAATTGCCACCATTTCTGGACGTGCCAAAGTCGAAGAGGTAGACGACGGTTACAAAGTAACTATTACTTCAACAGCAAGTAGCGACATTCACGAAGAGTACTATGTGCCAGCCACTCTAGCACTCGACGTCAAAGACAAAGAGTTGGTAGGAGAGGGCAAAGCCCTTGCTTCAGGACCCCAAAACATCCAAGAAGTTCTCAAGGTCAAAGGAATGCGCGCCTCGCAAGAATACTTGATCCAAGAAGTCCAAGCAGTCTACGAGTCCCAAGGTATCCCCATCTCTGACAAGCACTTTGAGGTCATTGTTGGTGAGATGAGTAGCAAAGTTAAGATCGAGGAATCAGGCGACACCAACTTTATACCTGGCGAAATCCTTGACCGATACGCATTCGAGAATGGTAACGAAGCCACACTCGCCGAAGGTGGTGAGCCTGCTACCGCTCAAGCAATTGTGCTTGGCATCACCCGTGCAGCTCTTCACACTGAGAGCTGGCTCTCAGCATCTAGTTTTGAGCAAACGACCAACGTTCTCTCCGAAGCTGCCCTCGAAGGCAAGACAGACAATCTGTTAGGGCTCAAAGAAAATGTCATTATCGGGAGGCTCATACCTACCAGCCCAGAGAGAGCTGTGTTACAATAACACTCTTGATAGAAAGGATAATTATCACATTTATTTGTAAATTATAAATTGATAATTGTAAATTAAAAAAATGCCAACAGTCAACCAATTGGTCCGCAAGGGTCGGACCCATCAAACTAAAAAGCTCAAAGCCACCGCACTCCGTCGTGGCTATAACGCAACCAAGCGCAAGCACGTCGAATACGCCTCACCACAAAAACGAGGAGTATGTACTGTCGTCAAAACCATGACCCCCAAAAAACCTAACTCAGCTCTGCGAAAAGTCGCTCGCGTAAGGCTAAGCAACAAGCAAGAGGTTACCGCCTACATTATGGGTGAGGGTCACAATCTTGCCGAACACTCAGTGGTTTTGGTTAGAGGCGGCCGTGTCCGCGATCTACCGGGTGTCAAATATCACATAGTACGTGGCAAGTACGACACCGCGGGTGTCGAAAACCGCAAAAC
>CAYNKT010000010.1:10061-10952 GCA_964397885.1 uncultured Pseudomonadales bacterium | reverse complement strand
TGCAAAACGGACTGGGGAATCTGGTCGCGAGAGTTGGCGCGATGGCCACCCTTCGCTCTGACGAGCTACGGAGTGGCAAGCGTCTTGTGATTAGTCAAAACGTTGCAGAGGCGCTTGAAAATTATCGGTTTGATGAGGCATTGTCAGACATTTGGAGTAGGGTGCGAGCGGCTGACCAATATATTTCGGAAAACGAGGTATGGAAACAGACAGGAGATAAGAAGCAAGAATCAGTAATTAGTCTTGTGACAACAATAAGACAAATAGCCACCGACTTGCAACCTTTTATGCCTGAAACTGCTAAGAAGATTGTTAGACAGTACGAGGGACCGAAGATCGAGAAAGAGGAAGCGTTATTCCCCAGGTTGAGTTAGTCGTGTAGTGGCTAGTTGCCTAGTCAGATAGTAATATTAGTACATGTATATAGATACGCATTGTCATTTGTGGAACGGTAAATTTTGTAGAGATCTAGAGCAAGTTGTGGAACGCGCAAGGGAGGCAGGCGTTGCCAAAATGGTTGTCCCCGGAACGGAACCAAAGACCTGGAAAGGAAGTGTAGAACTTTCCAAAAAGTACTCTGGAGAAATCTGGGCTGCTGTGGGGTGGTACCCAGGAGAAATGAGAAGTGAAAATATAGAAATCAAAATCGAAGAATTAAGAAAGTTTGTAGAAGTAAATAGAGAATATGTGGTTGCAATCGGAGAGATTGGACTCGATAAATATTATCTGGACAAACAAGGGGAGTTGGAGAAAGAGGTGTTTGCTCGGCAGGTGGAGCTTGCCGTCGCGACAGACTTACCTATCGTAGTACATAACCGAGGATGTGATACGGAGATAAGAGAAGTTCTTGATTCTATGGACAAATTACCCAGAGGACATTTCCATTGTTTC
>CAYNKT010000010.1:0-10051 GCA_964397885.1 uncultured Pseudomonadales bacterium | reverse complement strand
AATAAAGAGTGGTTAGACTACTTGGTAAAACAAGGATTTTATGTAGGGTTATGTGGAAATGTGACATACAAGAGCAACAGAGAACTACGTGAGGTGATAAAGGCGATACCTCTTGAGAGACTGCTACTCGAGACCGACAGTCCATATTTGCCCCCTCAAGGCAAGCGAGGCGAGCGAAATGAGCCCTGCAATGTTAGAATAACCGCCACTTACATTGCAGAGACTAGAGGAGTAAGTTTGGAGGAGATCGAAAGACAGACGAGCGAAAATGCTAGGGAGTTATACAAAGTATGAAAAAATTAAGAAAATGGATGACCAGACATCCAGTTAGAACAAAACGATTTTTGGAGATTATGCCGGGGACCGTGTCGTGGTTTTTGATTTTATTTCCGGTGTGGGGATCATTTGTAATACCAGAAATTGTCGCGTACTACATTATCACTTTTTCGGTTTATTGGTTTTACCGCTCGATGACGACTGCAGCGCTTGCCCTCCTAGGATACTTTAAGCTTAAGAGCTTTCAGATGTATGACTGGATGGGGGATGTAAGACAGTTCCCCGACTATAAACTAGTTGAACATATAATTGTGGTACCTACATACAAAGAACCCCTTTCTACCCTCAAGCGGACACTCGAGCATTTGGCAAAGCAAAGCTATGATCTAACCAAGCTGCACATAATGTTGTCTTTTGAGGACCGTGAGGGTCAAGTAGCTCGCGCCAAAGCTAGAGAGCTAAAGAAAAATTTTGGTAAAACTTTTGGACATCTTTGGTCTACCTATCATCCAGATTTGCCGGGCGAGGTCAAAGGCAAGAGTAGTAATACCAGTTGGGGGGCAAAAGAGGCCAAGCGATTGCTGGTCGACCAAGGAGGAGTAAACATAGATTATGTGACGATAACCAGCGAAGACGCCGATGCCCTACTCCATCCTGCTTATTTTGCTTGTGTTACTTACCATTTTTTGGACGATCCGGATAGATATCACAAAATTTGGCAGGCGGTACTCATGTTTTATAACAATATTTGGAAAGTGCCAATGCCTGTCCGAGTGTTTTCGTCGATTGCCTCGGTAATGCAGCTGTATGTGGTGACTCGAAAAGACAGGCTGATCAATTTTTCGACTTATACAGCCTCACTTTCGATGATCGACAAAATTGGTTACTGGGATACCGACGTGATACCTGAGGACTGGCGGCTGTTTTTTAAGGCTTTTTTCTCGCTAGAAGGCAAGGTCTCGGTAGAGCCGATCTTTTTGCCAATTAATGCTGACGCGGCAGAAGCAGAGGGAGTTGTCCAAACTCTCAAGAACCAGTACGAACAGGTTAAGCGGTGGGCGTGGGGAGTATCCGACACTCCTTACATCGTCTCAAAGTGGGTCATGAGCGAAAACGTGCCGTTTATTGATAAAACAGTGAGGGTGCTGCGAGTGCTGGAGGACCATATATTGTGGCCTGTCAACTGGTTTGCGATCACGCTAGGCGCACTATTACCCCCACTACTTAATAAACAGTTCTCAAGGACAATAATTGGCAAGACCTTACCCCAAGTAACTAGCGGTATTTTGACACTATGTTTGGTAGCGCTTTTGGTTATTATTATCTTAAATTTCCGCTTGAGACCAAAGAGAGATGGGAGGAGGATCCCGATACTAACGCCCATTTGGGAAGTGCTAGAGTTTGCTATGATGCCGGTCATTGGATTCTTTTTTACCGCCCTCCCCGGAGTAGATGCTCATACGAGATTGATGCTAGGAAAATATATTGAGTACAAGGTGACGGAGAAGGTTGCTCCGTAGTATAGTGGAGAAGTGAGAGAGAGATTAACCAAGCTACATAGGTGGTGTAATAAACATGAGTGGTTGTTGTTTTTGTTGATTTTGGTTTTTGTACTCCGGATACCGACCTTATTTACTCCGCACCACTACGGTGATGAAGAAATATATTTTGTGATGGGACGAGCATGGAGCGAGAACGTGCCGATGTACGAGGCCATGTTTGACCACAAGCCCCCTCTCTTGTATATCCTGGCTGGGATCGGGAATACTGTGTTTCTTTTCCGTGGGATGCTGCTTGCCACGATGATATTGCACACAGTGCTTTTTTATAATCTTGCTAAGAAGGTGCTCCCCAAGACGAGACCCATACTCGCCAACATCTCGGGACTTTTATTTGTGATCCTGACAAGCCTGCCTGTTTTGGAGGGAAATATCGCTAATGCCGAGTTATTTATGATGGTACCTGTAACCGCGTCGCTCCTACTACTTTCACCTTTTTGGGAAAAAGGGCAGCGCCAAAAAGCACAAGGCGGGTATACTAGGATCGCGATTGCAGGGCTTGTTGCCGGAGTGGGTTGGCTATTTAAGGTACCTGTTGCGACGGATGTGGCGGCGGTGGCACTTTTTGTGTTTGTGTTTGGAAAAAATACTTGGGGAGAGAGTCTGCGGGCACTACTATCACGGAGATTTTGGGTGTATCTCATCTGCTTTGCGGTTCCCCTGCTTTTGAGCTTTGGGTATTACTATCTAAAGGGCGACGGACAGAGTTACCTTGATACGGTACTCACTATGAACCTAGGATATGTCTCATCGTGGAGCACGAGTCAGTACTCGTTTAATCCATTTCGAAGTGGACTGGTCGTGCGCGCAACCGTCCTTATGGGACTGAGCTTGCTCGTGTATCTAGTTCGCAAAAAGCTACCAAGGGGATTGGTACTAGCTTCGCTTTGGTTTGGATTTGCTTTTTTTGGGTCACTACTTTCTGGGAGACCGTATCCTCATTATCTTCAAGAGCCGGTTGTGCCACTCTCGCTACTTTTGCCGTATTTGTTCGTAATTGAGAATATTGCTGGATGGCTAGTTGTCATGTATCTCGCTTTGTGGGCTGGCGTGACAAATCGCCAAATTGGCTTTTGGGGTTATCCCAATCTACCAATCTATCGAGATTTTTATGAATACACTAAAAGAGACATCTCCAAGCAACAGTATTTTTACCGCTTTGACGGCGCACGGCGCAATTATACGATTGCTGAGTATCTAAATCAGAGGATGGCTCCAGAGGATAAACTATATCTTTGGGGGAGTGATGCAACTATATATAACCTGACTAAGCGGCTCCCAACGGGCGGTAAATATATTGTTAACTTTCATGTAGCGGATCTACATAAACATGATTATGTGATAGCTAACCTAGAGAAGAGCCAACCCAAGCACATGGTGATACTACCAGAAAAGACCCATTTCCCAGAACTAGATGAGATGATTGACCGAGAGTATATCCAAGTTTTTGAGTACGAAGGGGCAAGGGTATATATGCGCATCAATGGTATAAAATAGCTGCATCCCCCTACGCTTATTTGGGGGCAATAGCTACGGAGGGACACGGTGTCAGATAATAAATTTCGGATTAATATTGATCCACAGGCGCTTGTCCCCTCTAGCAGCAACCGAATATACTACCTAGTTTCAATTATTGTCATCGCTATCATGTTTGTGGCGATAGGCTTGGTATACCGATATCTCCCTAGGGTGGTTCCTCTTTACTTTACCGAACCTTGGGGAGAAGCCAGGCTCGCACCTAGAATATCGCTTTTTGCGCTCCCCGGGATGGCGAGCGTGGTCACGATAATCAACCTGGTTTTGGGTAGGGTTTATAAGGACGAGCAAGTACTGCCGACGACTTTGTCGGTTGCGAATATGATGGTGGCGATTATGTTTTTGATCGGAGTTTTTGGAATAGCTCAGTCAGTAATATGAAGGCACAGTTAATTATCGTTCCGTTCTTGCTTGCATTTGCGCTGTCCTTAGCAGTCACTTATCTCACGATACTGGTATACAGGGGGCTAGGGATTGTCGACAAGTCTACCAAGAAAGATCATCCCAAACACGTTCATGATAAACCAGTACCAAGAGGCGGAGGAATACCGATTATGTTTGCGATGGTGTTTGTTACGATCGCGAGCATGAAGCTAGATACCCACCTGGTTGCGATCCTTTCAGGGGGGTTAGTTATCTTAATACTCGGGATTTTGGACGATTTGTTTGACTTGTCGCCGTATTTGCGGCTTTTGGGGGGGGTGGGAGCTAGTCTTATTGTGGTACTTTCTGGGATCGGGATTAGCTTTGTGAGTAATCCAATGGGAGGGGTACTTGAGCTATCTAACTACCGAGTAGTGGCTGATCTAGTTGCGATACTCTGGATCACGTGGAGCATGAATTTTGTGAATATGGGGGCAAAGGGACTGGACGGGCAACTACCTGGGGTAGTAATGATCGCGGGGATAGTGATGGGGATACTTTCTTTCCGGTTTGTGAACGACGTGACCACGTGGCCATCGGCGATATTGTCTTTTGCACTATCTGGGGCTTATGCGGGGTTATTAATTTTTAATATGTACCCGCAAAAAATTATGCCGGGATGGGGAGGGGGAGCACTGGGAGGATACTTTTTGGCGGTTTTGTCCATTCTTTCGGGAGCTAAAGTGGCTACCGCACTAATCGTGCTGGGGGTACCACTAATGGACGTGGTCTATGCGATAATCAGAAGATTGGCGAGCGGTAAAAGCCCGGTGTGGGGGGATGACAAGCACCTACATCACGGATTGTTAAAACTGGGATGGAGTAAACGAAAAATAGCAGCTTTTTATTGGGGAATGAGCGCGCTACTGGGGGTGGCAGCTCTCATGTTGAATAGTCAACTCAAGATATATACAATTGTTTTAATAGGTGTCGTAGTAGGAGGGATGCTCGCGTGGATCAACTTAGCCTTGTCGTCAAATCGGCCCGGCCAGCTCAGTGGGTAAAAAATGTAACGGTTTTTGCACCGATTGTGTTCTCGGGTTTTTTGTTTTCGGAGGGAGCACTCCTCAAGGTGATTTGGGCGTTTGTGCTGTTTTGTCTTATGTCCAGCGGGATATATATTTTTAATGATATTGTCGATGTAAAACGCGACCGAGAGCACCCATTCAAGAAAAACCGCCCGATCGCTAGCGGGAGAGTACCCATAGAGATAGCGGTGTTTGCTTGGCTTTTGTTGTGCCTAACTAGCCTTGCACTTGGCTATTTGACGTCGAGTTTTTTCTTTGTGTCGATGCTGGCTTATTTTTTGCTTAATATCGCCTATTCTTTGTGGTTTAAGGAAATACCGATTGTTGATGTGTTTGTCATCGCGGCTGGGTTTGTTTTGCGGGTATATGCGGGAGGATTTGTGATAAATGTGCATATGGATGTGTGGTTTTTGTTAACCGTTGTGTCGGCATCTTTGTTTTTGGCAGTAGGGAAAAGAAGAAGCGAGATGACGCTTTTGTCTGGACTCGGCCGCGATATCAAACGATCTAGGACTACCCTTATTCACTACACTCCCGACCTTTTGGATGCCTACACCTCGATGTTTGCCAATACAACCTGGTTAACGTACGCGCTATTTTCATTTCTTCACCCTACGTTTAAGCCAGAGGGGAAAGTGCTAACGCTGTTTGCCCTACTCCCTAGAACCTTGATCGTAGATAAGTGGCTGATGATAACGGTGCCTGTCGTGATATTTGGGGTCATGAGGTACATGCAGCTGATTTATGAGAAGAATCAGGGGGAGAGCCCGCACAAAGTTTTGATGTCTGACAAGACTATCATGGGGACTGTTTTGCTGTGGGGGGTGATGGTAGTAGTGATTTTGTATATGTTGTAATTGGACAGTGGAAGCAGTAAAGGAACAAGAGGGGTTACTTGACGATGGTGGCGTATTTGCCAGAGATCCAACCTGGACTACCCTCAAACTCGACCTTATACCAGCCTGTCTCAGTGCTTTCACCCAAGTACTTGAGTTTTTCGTCGACATTTACTTTGCCTAGTTCGTCCCCTGTGCTACTGGGCTCGCTGCGAACGCGGAGCCAGCCAGTACCCGTGTCACCAATGACGACGTAGGGCCTTACTACCTCGTCCTCCGTCACCTCGGGCTTGATCTCTGCGGAGGGGGAGGAGGCACTAGCCTCGGGTGGAGGAGTCGTAAGAGTAATGGTGTCGGAAGCTAGTTTGGCGTTAACTATCAGGTTGTAGTCTTTGACGGCTTGTACTGCCAGCTCCTGTTCTTTGTAACCAGGTGACGTGAGGAGTAACTGATGAGAGCCAGGACTGACCTCGATTTTGGAGAGAGGGGTATAGCCACTAGGTTTGCCATCGAGACTAACGTTTACGGTGTCTGGATCGGTAACTATCGAGAGGTAGGTTTTGCCGGCAACGTCTTGACGAAGCTCGAGAACGCTGCCAAAGCTGTCTACCTCTAACTCGGCGAAGGTGTGGTTAATAATGGTTGTGGCTCCGGCTCTAAGGTCGACAGAGGTCTCCCAAAGCGAAAAGTTTTGCCCGTCTACACCCCCCTCTGGTACAAGCTTAATTGAGTAGCTGCCTGGTTTGAGATCCTGATTTGAGAAGGGTGCCTGGCCCTTTTCCTCTCCATTAATGAAAACGACCGAGGGAGGAGTGGTCGCGATGCTTAAGCCAGCAGGCTTTTTGAGAAATGGATTACGAATGGTACAACCACCCAAGATGACTGAGGCGACTAGGATTACGATTAGTTTCTTCACTGATATATGGTAACACAGGGACTGCCGGCAGGCAGGCTTGCTAATCAAGAGGTAATGATTTGTAGGGTATAATTGCTTGGTTAATGGCCGGGTACCAGAGTAGTCAATGGCCAGGTCTGCAAAACCTTGGATTCGTGGGTGCAAGTCCCATCCCGGCCTCATTAATCAGATAATCCACCCTACGCTCTACAGAGCTACGAAGTGGCACGGCAGAAAACTCAGAATGCCGGGGTGTCAGGGCATCAGAATACCGGAAAGTTGAGTACTAGGCACGTGCGATGTCAATCACTGTTTCGACGAGGCGATTGCTGTAGCCCCATTCGTTGTCATACCAGACCATAAGTTTGAGCATGTCCCCGGCTACGACCTGAGTGAGCGGGAGATCGACTATCGCCGACTCAGAGCGGCCAATAATATCAGAGCTGACTAGAGGCTCGCTAGTCACGGCGAGAATACCCTTCCAGCGTGGCTTGTGGCTTTCTTCACTAAGAATTGCATTGACCTCTTCGACTGAGGTCTTTCTTTTGAGGAGAAAAGTAAAGTCGGTAATGCTGCCGGTAATGGTAGGAACTCGCAGGGAAGTACCGTCAAATAGGCCTTGTAGCTCGGGGATCGCCTCGGTTGTGGCTATGGCTGCACCTGTACTGGTGGGGACGATGTTTTGGGCAGCGGCGCGAGCACGACGAAGATCACGGTGAGAGCCGTCCTGAAGATTTTGATCGTCTGTGTAGCTATGAATGGTGGTCATCATGGCTTTTTGGATACCGATACGGCTATGAATGACAGAGGCGACAGGTGCCACGCAGTTGGTGGTACAACTGGCGTTATTAAGGACGGCAATGGTGTTACGTGCGTCCTGTTTGATAATGGATTGCTCATTGACGCCTTTGACGCTGGTTGGGACTCCCCCACCTTTTGCTGGAGCTGAGATAACCACCTGGAGTGCTCCGCCTTGAAGATGAGCTCTCGCCTTTGTCTCTGACCTGAACGCGCCGGTAGACTCGATAACAACTTCGGCAGCGTATTTATGCCAGGGAATTTTGCTTGGATCGCGCTGGGCTAAAACTGGTATTTTGTATTTGGTATCAAGTATTATGTTGCCGAGGAATGGATCCTCGTCAGTTGCCTCGCTTGGCTTTTTGTCCTCCTCGACCTTTATGGTCCCGGGGAAAAGCCGGTAAGTGGTGTCGTACTGCAGGAGATGTGCCCAACCAGCAAGATCCATTGATCCAGAGGTGTTAATGGCAGCAAGCTCGATTTTGTCCTGATGAAACTGGTACCAAGCGCGTAAAGCTAGCCTGCCGATCCGACCAAAACCATTAATGGCGAAAGTGTGCATGGGACAAGTGTAAAGTGTAAAAGGTAAAGTGTAAAGTGTATTGTTATGATGTCGTTTGATGCTTTTATATATATTTATATTGATACCCTACCTCTAGTGAGGTAATAATAATATCCCAATTTGGCTTGACATGAGAGGGATCCATGGTAGGATAGCGGCTTCGTATAAGACTGGGGGCTAAATTAACCCCAAATATGAATCTAAAAAAACTGTTAAGACATGATAAGACCAGAAAGGTCATAGGGCTGCAGATTGTGAGTCTCGCGACTGCGAGTAGCTTGCTAGTTTATCCTACACACGCGTTTGACTATAGTATGACCCAAGCCGAGTATGTGGATACTAACTCGGTGCAAGTTACGACTGTGAGCTCGTATAGTTACCCCGTTACTAATCCAACTGGCGTGTCACAACAGTATCACGGGTTACACCGTGGGGTAGATATCCGCGCACCCAAGGGAACGCCAGCTGTTGCGATCGCGTCTGGGATGGTAGTGGAAGTAAGACAAGATCTGTTTGGGTATGGCCACCACGTAAGAATCGCGCACGAGGGGACTATGTCCACGCTCTACGCGCATTTGAGCAAGATTGAGGTGACTGTAGGCCAAAGAGTAGAACAGGGTCAAGAGATCGGTCAGGTAGGTACAACTGGGTGGAGTACGGGGTCGCACCTTCATTTTGAGATTTTACAAAACGCGAGCGCTGTGAACCCGGCGGAATACCTTTCGGACAATCCATCCTACGCACAAGGCTACGGACTGGCGCACTAAAGAAATAGATGTTCTAGGATTTAGCTAACTACTGTACCAATGTGCTCGCCTAATACTGCGCGCTTGGCATTGCCTTTTACAAAAAAATCAAAGACCATGATCGGCATGTTGTTGTCCATACAGAGGGCGAAAGCGGAGGTGTCCATGACCGCGAGGCGTTCTTTGAGAGCATCCATATAGGTAAGACTCGTGTATTTTTTGGCATCTGGGTATTTGACAGGATCTTTGTTGTAAATCCCATCGACTTTGGTAGCTTTCATAATGCAGTCACAGTTGAGCTCAAGCGCACGGAGAGCTGCTCCAGTGTCGGTCGTGAAGTAAGGATTGCCGGATCCGGCTGCAAGAATAACTACCCTACCCTTGTCCATGTGGCGGATGGCACGACGCCTGATGTAGGGCTCGGCAACTGCCGGCATCTCGAGACCTGATTGAACGCGGGTATCGACGCCGATTTTTTCGAGGGCGTCCTGGAGAGCTAGGCTGTTCATAACGGTCGCAAGCATGCCCATGTAGTCGGCGGTACTGCGCTCGATACCGTTAGCTGCACCGGCAAGACCACGGAAAATGTTGCCTGCGCCTATTACAACCGCGATTTGGGTGCCAGTGCCTACGACGAGCTTGATCTCTCCGGCAACTGCTGCGGCAGCACTAGGATCGATGCCGTAGTCGCGGTCACCGAGAAGCGACTCGCCGCCGAGCTTGAGTAAGATGCGGTGATAGGTAGGTTTGGTCATGCGGAGTATCAATCTCTTGTATCACAACTATTGCGAAAAAATAAAAATCTTTTGTTACAATAGCCACTTGCGCATTGGGAGTCTTCTTTGCAGAGCACCCCATTGGCATAGAACGCATACTGTTTGCCATTTTGTCCTGTTAAGTAGGTGATTTTCTTGATCACATTCTTTGGTTGAGGTACACATGTACCAGACCCATTACCATTAAATGCAGGTGGCTTGCAATATAATCCATCGGCACACATAAACGGATACTGGCAATCTTGTCCGTTTCCTGCTAGTCCACTTGATATTTCGGCTACTACATATGTTTGTAGTTGTCCGTCATTATCATAATTATTTAGTGAAAGAAGACTACTGTGTACTGGTAATAAAGTGGGATAGTCTTGAATATTCTGTGGTGTATATGGGTAGTCTACCTGTGCGGCACGATCTTCAGATGGAGTTTTGCTGTCGGCGCTTGGAGGTTTGATGTTTGCTGCGTTATATTCACTACCAGTCATGTTTACAATAGATGCAAAGGCGCTGCATTGCCATTGTTGTTTCGAGCCAGGAACCAATTCAAAAATTCCTTTTCCATCTGGTCCTTTTGGACATTGATCTTTGCAACCATTCCCGAAAATGTTGGCGATAATAC
>CAYNKT010000009.1:0-11004 GCA_964397885.1 uncultured Pseudomonadales bacterium | reverse complement strand
AGAGTTAACTCGTGTTTTGACGGATCTTGTCCCAGAGTTTTCCTCGTCGGCAGAGATTACTTGCGTCATGTAAATCTGCGAGAACCGCCTCGACTGCCCGTTCGAGAAAAATAGTATTTTGCGAGCCTTTGATTAGGATCCAAGAGCCTGCGGAAATCTCTAGTTTGAGAAAGCTGATTAAGTCTGACATCTTGGTAAAATGACGGACGGGAAATCCAGATTTTTGTAAAAGTGGATAGGTATACTTGGCAGTCGCAGGACCAAAAAGAATAGCTTGACTTGCGTGAGTGGCTATCAACTTGGCAAGATGTTTGTGGGCATACTTGGTACCCTGCCCTAGCTCGCGCATATCACCAAGGACGGCGATTTTGTGAGCATGCGGTGCAATCTTGGCAAGTGCCTCAAGAGCGTGTTCCATGGTGTCGGGCGAGGCGTTATAAGAGGAGTCTAGGACCTGCGATGAGTTAATGGCTCTAAACTTGCGCATGCGCCCGGCAGGGGGTAAATAGCTAGCCAAGACTTGGATACTTTTTTCGGGCGGGATCCCCAGAGCTGCCCCTACTGCGAGGGCAGCGCCAAAGGTGTAGATATAGCTGTCATCAAAAACTTCCGGAACGGCAAGCTGGTGAGTTTTACCCTGATAAGAAAAAGTAAAATTAAAGCCTTGGGAGGAGAGACGGGGTTTGCCGAGCTTGAAGCTCGCGCTCCCGTTCTTGCCAAGGGTTACTAACCTGGCTTTTACTGAGGTAGACAATGATTTGAGATGTGGATCATCCATGTTCACGATCGCGATCCCAGATGGAGCTACTCTCACTGCTAGCTTAATTTTTTCTTTGGCAATTTCCCTCCTAATCTTGGCTTGTCTACGCATAGGATCGCGGTCTTTGACAAGGTAGTCAAAAGCTGCGCCATGCACAAGACCCGAGTTGAGGACCACGGCCACATGGGGTCGAATGATCTTGAGGAGATAATCCATGTTTTTGGGCGACCGGGGACTGTCGATGCCCATCTCGACAACATAGTAGTCAAATCGCTCCCAATTAAAGATAGCTGCAAGAGGAGCAAGTAACAGCATGCGGATCCAGTCGAGCGGGGTATAGGTGGACGGAAAAATACCCAGAATGTTGAGGGGGATGCCGGTCTCGGAGTTGGCCTTTTTGGACTCTTTGACCTTGCCTTTACTCGTTAAAATCTGTGCGACTGCCTGACGAGTCGAGGTTTTGCCAGCCGATCCGGTGATACCGATAATGACCGCGCGGGAGTTTTTAGCTAGTTGCAAACGCGCGAAGAAGCGGAGATAAAATAGGACAAAGTTTGTGGCTGTTTTTTTGATGAGCTTCATATCTACTAGTTTCCGTTTAACTCTTTGGCAAGTATCTCAGAGCTCGCGGCGTCTTGTTCGTCAATATTAATTCTCTCCTCTAACGAACTGCTAAGCCAGTCTCGTTTTTCCATAGTATTTACTACTTCGCGGGCTAGTGTGAGTCTCCTATTATATATTGTCAGTAGTTCTTCTAATTTGCCCTGATCTATCCCCTGGTATTCTCGTGCCTTTTCCCAGGAAGGTATCACACTCTCAAGATTGACTACTAGGCTTTTCCAGTTGTCTACGACGTCAGGATCGTACTCGGCGGGGATGTATCCGCCTAAGTGGCCGACTACCAACTCAGCAGGACAACCGTTGACAACGAGGTTGACTGCCGAGACACCGATCTCAGTGTAACGAGGATCCAGGATTTCTCCTGATGTCTCACTAAAAGAAAGCAAGTTTTGGAGTAGCTCCTCGGCGTTGTATCTACCCCGAGTCGAAAAAGTCGCCGTCACGATGTTGCTGTATCCTGCCTCAGCCATGGATTCTTTGAGTCCATACTGGTCATTGCCGAGAAGATTTTGACGAGCCTGCAAGGAAGAGGATTTGGCGAGCAAAGCAGAGGGAACAAGCTTTTTGAGGTTTTGCTCCTGACGCTTGCTACTAAGTAACGTATAAAACTCTTTGGCGTCGAGAGAAGCGGTACCGGCAAGCTCGGCGTCGCGACTAGTATCGCGCCAAAGCGACTGGTATATTGCTTGTTCTTCGTAAGGTAAGAAAAAAGTAACATCATCCGATGCAATCAAACCAAGTTCAGCACGTGAGTCGAGAGAGGCTTTGCGGTTGTCACCCATGACAAATAGTTGGCCGGGAGGTACTTCGAGTTTTTGGCAGTCCGCCAAAAATTCTTCACCATAGGTTGAGCGCGGACGGTAGATATAGGGCTCTGAGATGGTCTCGCCATTCACGATGACATAGCCATCTCTAAGCTCGATTGTGTCCCCTGGGAGTCCGACTATTCTTTTGATAAAACCTGAGCTCGTGTCTTTGCCCTCTTTGGCGAGGATATCGACCGTAGTCGAACTCGCAAAAGCTACCATGTCACCCCGCTCTAGTTGGTGTACCAAAAATTGGCGTCCTGCTAGCGTGAATCCGGCGAATTTGTGATACATGAGGGGTGTCGTCCTGTACTCGGGGATGACACTTACTTCGGCATTGTCTGGGCCGCCTTCACCCTCTTCCCAGTACAGGGATGGATACATGGACCCTGTACCCACCACGGGGACGGGGAGTCTGACCAGGCCAAGGTACTTGCCTAGCTCGCGCGTTGAGGCAAATGCGATCGGCATTAGCAGAGCAAGAATGACAATCCCCGGGAGATATTTGACTATCCGCATATGTTTTTGGCTTGAGTGACTGCTTCACCCAGCCTAGTCTGGTTTACTAGATTATAGGCGACGCTCGAATTTATTAGATCTTGGCAAGTCACGATTTGAGATTCCATGAGTCTACGCATGTCTTCTCTAGTGAGACTGTCGAGGATGGTAATGGGATGAAGTCTAGTTTTTTCGATAAGATCCATGATGCCATGACCCTTGGGATAGCCCCAACTAGTGACTTTGATGTCACGGCACTCTGCAAAGCTAATCGCATCGGTACTAAAGCGGGTATTGGTGACGATCCATGGATATGTGCTAGTACCGTTTTCGGCTTGTTCGGAAAGGTCAAGGTATCTGGCGTAAATATAGAGGGCAACTTTAATATCGGTTCTTTGGGTGATATTTTTGTGGAACTTGGCTTCGACAAAGAATTTTTGTCCTTCCTTCTTGGCAATCACGTCTACCTCGTGAGTTACACAACGACCGGCAAGAACTTGATTGGTCGAGGTGGTGTAGCCTATGGCAGCAAGGAGGCGAGAGACAAACTGCTCGAAAGGATAACCAGACGGACCAAGCTCGGCGAGAGCTGTTTTGAGATTATACTTGGCTGCCAGATGGGGTGCGCCAGTTTTTTTGAGGTAGCTCTTAATGGTGGCAAATATTTCTCTAGTCCCAATGCCATCAAAAAGTCGATCACGAATCTCCTCCATGAGACTATCTTGCAGAGCTTTGGGTACCCCTACCCTATTTGCTGATCCCCGGATCTTTTCTTCGGAGTATGGCTCGGTTGTACCATCTTCTTTGACAACTTTGATCATAGTGCGGATATAAATGTTTGATAGACAAAATAGGCAAAGAATAAGAATGCTGAGATCATAGCTAGACGACGGAAAAGGCTGGGGCGGATGTTTCTTGGCAATTTAAGGTTAAGAGCCAGAATAAGCGGGAAGGCAATCATCATGGCAGCGGCGTTTAATATCGCTCCGAGAGTCAGGAGAGCACGAGGCTCTACAGCCCCCGCGAAAAGATAGATAATCCCGAGGATTATCTCCACCCAAAGAAAAATATAAAAAGTTGCTGACGAGGGCACGACTTCACTCGGCGCGTGACGAAGGAGTAGAAGGTTTTCGGAGCTAATACGAGTCGCCGATTCGATGACGCCAAGTTGAGTAGTAAAAAGCATAAGAGCCCCGGTCAACATAAACAACGAGCCAATAAGAGGATGAGTTTGGGCGCCGATTGCAGAGGCTTCGGTGTAGAAAAAGTTGAGTCCACCTGAGGAGGCGAGACCGCCCGAGGTCGAGGCAGAGAGGACACCTAAAAGAAGAATAGTCAAGAGACCGACTCCCCAAAATACGATACCGTGTTCGAGAGTGACGAGTCGCCACCAGGCTCGCCAACGACCAAGATTGCCTGCTGTCAAAAGAAATAACTGACCGTCTATACGGATCGACTCGCCTTTGCCGTGAAGAAGTGACTTGATGCTTGATCCGTACTTGCCCATGCCAAATCCCTTTTCTTTGATGTAGTAGCTTTGGGCTAGGTTGAGATTCCCTCCCCCACCTGAGTATGCAAAGGCGCCGAGGAAGGCGCCGAGGGCGATACCGGGCGGGAAAAAGCGCCAACCATTACCATATCCGGCAAGACCTTTGACCAAGTTAATCCAGTCCACACCTCTTGCCATGTACAAAGTCAGCAAAAATATAAAAGGAACACCAAAAGAAAGGAGTGTTTTTTGGACCTTTTCCATGGTTTTATAAAGCGTACGACCAGACGAAATAATGAGACCGGTCAAAAGAAGCAAGAAAACGGCGGTGAGCCGCACTGGCAAAAACGGAAAAACTTGGTTAAGAATGCTTGCTGAGGAGGAGGCAAAGCCGGGGAGTGCCCAAGGGATAACTGTGGAAAAAATAAACCAAGCGGGAACAAGCTTGCCCCACCTACGCCAGCCTACAAATACTGACTCACCGTGAGCGAGAGTGTAGCGCATGATCTCGGTGTTTAAGAAATACTGGAAGGTAATACCCAGAAGCCCGCCCCAAATAAGTCCTAGACCATATTGTGAAACGAGATATGGCCACAAGATGAGCTCGCCTGACCCGAGCGCGAGACCAAGCAGAATAAAAGAGGGACCGAGAGAATTTTTGAGTTTGATGGGGGTGGGGAGGTTGCTACTTTGCATTTTGCTCCTTATCGACTATTTCTATGGTCGTGCGTACCGCTGGGTGTAAATTCTTAAGTGAGCGTGCGTCAGTCAGAGAAAACCACCTTGTTTCTTGGATTTCTGCATTGTAGCGAGGCCTAAATTCTCCAACTAGCAAGCATTCACATTCATTGAAAATAAAGTGCTTTTTCTTGACAAAATTCGGAGAAAATATCGATTCGAGAACAGTAATAACTCTTTGAAATTTGACTACTAAACCTAACTCTTCCATAACTTCTCTCTCAACCGCGTCCTCAATTTTTTCCCCATACTCTATATGCCCACCAGCAACACTCCAGATATCGCCTGGCCATTTCCAAGATTTTGCGAGTAAAATTTGATTCTCTCTATTAAAGATAAATGCTCCGGTGACTGGTTCTGGGTATTGAGCCTTACTCATGTAATTACTATAGCATCACTCAACATATAAGACGAGGATGGGTATAATGAAACAATGGACGGAATATTACCCATATACAAACCAGCGGGGATCACGAGTTATGACGTGATACGGCAGGGTAAGAGAATGTTGCTGCGCGGGCAAAAAGTAGGACATGCAGGGACGCTCGACCCATTTGCCGAGGGCGTACTCCTACTTTTATTAGGTAAAGCTACTAAACGGTTTGACGAGATACAGTCGTGGAGGAAAACGTACCTTGCAACTGCTAGGTTGGGATATTTTAGTGATACTCTCGATGTCACGGGCCAGATAAACAAAGTTCCGAACCTTGCAGAATATAGTACAAAAGTACAGGATGTTGCAAATAGATATGTAGGAACAATTGAGCAAGTCGTGCCTAGCTTTTCGGCAGCCAAGTACAAGGGCAAACCACTATACAAATATGCTAGAGGAGGCGAAGATGTCCCCCCCAAAAGTAAAAAGGTGACGGTTTATTCTATAAAAGTCCTTGAACCATCAGAGTCTAATGGATCGAACCATCGAACTGAGGTACAGATGAGAGTAGAGTGCGGCAGCGGGACATATATTAGACAACTTAGCTATGATATTTTTCATACTTTAGGGATCGAAAGTTACCTGACTAGTCTCACAAGAGAGCGGGTGGGCGAGATCACAACCAATGACTGCAATAGACTAGATGCCGAGAATGCCCTTAATATATGGCAAGGCTGACATGAACGCACGCTCACGATGGGTTGGGTGCTCTAATTGAAGTGAGAGAGGTTGGGTGTGAAATTCTCCCAAACTCATGTTGAGGTCAGATAAATAAAAAATGGACCAAAAAGGCATGCCCTTTTCTAGATGTTTTGTGGGTGTACGTAAGATAACTCCCCTCCTAATACCCTCAAAGTACTTGACGGGCTGAGTAGATACCGAGACTGCCAGAACAGTTCTAAATTGTGCTCCCCGCTTTCCTAGTGGTACAGTCTTTAAGAGACTCAAACAGTGTTCGACAATCTCTTGATCTGTCATCTCGTAACCCTTCCAACGACGAACGTGAATGCCAGGATCACCACCCAATTCATCGATCTCTACCCCCGTGTCATCGCCGATAACTATACAGTTGTGTGGTAGTGCTTTTTGGTAGGCTAGGGCTTTGAGGCGGGCATTTTCTTCGAGAGTTTTACCTACTTCATCGACTTCTACCTTTACCCCAAACTCTGAGGGCGAGTTTAACTCTAGATTGTGATAGCCAAAAAACTTTCTGGCTTCTTCGAACTTGCCGGGGTTACCTGTCGCGTACACGAGTTTCATTTTTTAATTATGTCTTTGTTGTGGGAAAGCTTAAAGTATGTGAAGGCGGCAATGGTAAGTCCGTCTTTGATCTCTCCACTCTTGATCATTTGTTCGATTTCAGACAGAGAAAATTTCTTGACCACCATCCCCTTTTCGGCGGGTTCTAGACTTTGCTTGCCAGGAGTAAGGCCAGTTGCCAAGTAGACGTGAATCTCCTGGGTTAGGTGACCGGGGGCCTCGTAGTATGAGCCGATTTTCTCGAGTTTACTTGCTACTAAGCCTGCCTCTTCTTCTAACTCTTCTTTTGCTGCTTCCTCTAGGGAGTCGTGCTCCAAGTGACCGGCGGGGAACTCCCAACCAGAATAGTCAACAGGATAGCGGTATTGTCGGACTAGATAAAAATATTCGCCATCAAAAGGAATAACTGAGACACCGGGCTCCTTGTGAACCACCCCAAAAATTACTTGGTCTCCATAGTCGGTCAAAAGCTCGTCTTCTGTAACCTTGATGTAGCGACTCATGTAGACGGTTTTACTGCTGAGCTTTTGCCAGGTCATGGCTTGATTATACATGGACATACCACACTAACAGCCCCGTGAGGGGATGTTAGTGTTTAATTTACCCTACCTTTACCAACCGCCTCTTCCCATTCCCATTCCATGACCTTCACCCATACCGCCACCCATGCCCATTGGGCCTATGACGGATAGATCTATACCGTTGTCACTAGCCCAAGACCGCAACTCTTCTTGATGTTGCTGTCTAACTGTGTTTTGTGCATCCCATTCTTTTTGGAGCTCAGCACGTTTTGCTAGGACTGCAGATTTTTGTGACTCGGTTATCTTGCCGAGCTCAACGAGTTCGCCTAAACGCTCCTCGTAACGGGTCTGCATGGTAGTGCGACGATCTTCTCTCAACCCATCGACTGCCGTCTCGACTTTGTCGGTACTTACACCTAGCTTGCTTGCTAGAGTCTCGACAAAACTAGTCCGCCAATCAGTGTTATCTACTGCTTTTACTCTTGTCATAGAGCTGTAGAGCAGGCCACCTGAGATAGCAAGAGCGAGAGCAGGAACTATAAAATTTTTCTTGTTCATATATTTTCACCTCCTTTCTATTTGAATAATGAAAGTATAATAAAAGAGACTGAAAGTAAGCTGATTAATTTGGGTTAGGGGAAGATTGAGGTATGTTTGTTGAAATATTTACTCATAACGAAGAGCCTCAATAGGCTGGAGAGCTGCGGCAGTGCGAGCTGGATACCAGCCGAATATTATCCCTATCGCTCCCGATACTCCGATCGAGAGCAAGATAGAGGAAATGGTGATTGTGAAGGGGAGCGACAATACTTTTGAGAGAACAAAAGACACCGTGACACCAAAGATCATTCCTAGTGCTCCCCCCAGAACAGTCAGAATAATAGATTCGATCAAAAATTGTCTGATAATGGTTTTGTATTTGGCTCCTAGTGCTTTTCTCAGACCTATCTCACGTGTTCTCTCCGTTACGGTGACAAGCATGATGTTCATGATCCCGATCCCTCCCACCAAAAGCGAAATGGCTGCTATTCCTGAGAGAAGCGAAGTAAAGGTGCCAGTCACGGATGAGGCCGTACTCAAAATATCTGCCTGAGAGAATATGGCAAAGTCGGCAGAGGCGGGATCTGTGAGGTGATGCCTGGCAAGGAGAGCATAGCCGATCTGATCCTGTGCCTCTCTCATTACCTTGTCGCTAGAGGCTTCTACCGAGATTGAGTTGATGTAGTTGGTTCCTGTAATGGTTTTTTGGGCGGTGGTGAGGGGAACATAGATAAGGTCATCTTGGTTTTGAAAACCAGTACCGCCTTTGCTAACTGTAGTTCCTATGACGACATACTCCTGTCCCTTGATCCGGAGTTTTTGTCCAAGAGGATCTACCCCTTCTCCATACAAGTCGGTTACTACCTGAGGACCTAAAACAGTTACTTTTTTCATACCCAGGTTGTCTTGCTGAGAAATAAAGATGCCTGAGGCGAGCTCTACTTTGTGAATGCTTTGATACGAATCGTATACTCCATATATCTCTGTGTTGGTGTTGTTTCTTCCTGCTATCACTTGCTGTCTGCTCTCAACTACTGGACTGACACTATTGACTGTCGTAATTGAGGGGTCGGTGAGAATGGAGGAAGCATCTTCGACAGTGAGAGTGGTAGCACCACCTGAGGCTCCTCTAATATTGCCCGACTGAGCGGCTCCAGGTTGTACTGTCAAAAGATTGGCACCCAAGGACTGGATTTGATCCGCTACCATTTTTTGGCTACCCTGACCTAGCGAAATAAGCGAGATCACGCTCCCGATACCAATGACAATGCCCAGAACCGCAAGCCCGGTTCTTAGCCTATTGACCGTCAATGTACGAAGAGAGTCAATTATTTGTTCTTTTAGATCCATTCTGTCTGTAACACGGATACACGTTTACACGCGGACACGTCTCCTTTTTGGTTTTTTGCCTGTATCACGGACCACTTTGCCATCACGAATATAGATGATCCGATTGGCGTGTTTGGCAATGTCCTCTTCGTGGGTAATCATGACGATAGTATGACCTTGTTTATTGAGGGAGTGAAAAATGTCCATGATCTCTTCTGCCTGACTGGATGCAATATTGCCTGTAGGTTCGTCGGCCAAGAGGATGGACGGATTCATTACGATCCCTCGAGCTATAGCCACTCTTTGTTGCTGTCCGCCAGATAGTTGATTGCTGTAGTAGGCCATGCGGTCACCAAGACCGACTTTTTTGAGGGATTCTTCTGCTTTCTTTTGACGAATATCTAGCGGGATGTGAGCGTATGCCATTGGTAACATGACATTAGCGAGTGCGGTAGTACGAGGCAAGAGATTATATGATTGAAAGATGAAGCCTATTTTTGCGTTTCTCGTGTCGGCTAGTTCATCATCTGAGAGAGTGCTAACAAGTTGATTGTCCAGTACGTACTCACCCCAAGTCGGGGTGTCTAGGGCACCCAAAATATGCATGAGAGTGCTTTTGCCGCTACCGGAGGGGCCCATAATTGAAACAAATTCCCCTTTTTTGACCGAAAAACTAATGTTATCGAGAGCTTTGGTCTCTACCGTGCCTGTTTGGTACACCTTGCTAACATTTGTTATATCGATCATATGACTAGCGGGTAATCATGCGAGCACCACCTGCTCCACCACGACTAAAAGAACTAAAGATAGATTGCGTAGATTGAGTAGTCGGGGCATTTGAAGGAGGACTAGATGACGTCACAACCGTGTCTCCCTCACTCAGACCTGAGACGATTTCTGTCTCTGTACCGCTAGACAAACCTGTGGTGACGGGAGTGTTTGACACTTTGCCATTAGTGATGATTTGGACATAGGGAGCACCAATGTTTGATTTGATGGCGGAAGACGGGATCATGAGAACACCATTTTTTACTTGGGTAATAATGGTCGCTGAGGCGGACATGTTGGGGTAGAGACCGGGCTCGTCGGTATCGAGTCTGAGCGCTACTCCGTAACTTGTGACACCGGAGCTGACCATCCCGACTGTGTCCACCGAGATGACAGAACCGGGGAAGGTTTTGTCGATCTGGCTGTCGATTGTTACTGTTGCCTTATCCCCAGGTTTCACCTTGGTAATATCTACTTCTGTCAGGGTGACGGTGATGGTTGGTTTAGCATCTGTTACGATACTGGCAATTTTGGTGGCGATCGAGGTACCGCTGCTACTTGTGGTTTCGTTGATGACAGTACCTTGCTGGAGTGAGAACCCTGATACACGACCCGAGATCGGAGCATAGATCGCAGGAGAGCTCTCTAGATAGCTGAGATATGAGCCGGAGAGTGAGGTTTGTGCTTGTTTAATTGCTTCGATTTGGGTTTTGTATTTGGCTTCTCCCGCAAGCCACTCGGAACTTTGCATAATATAGGTGGGGTCTTCTGCTGGCAGAGAACGAGAGACGGCGTCACTCATAAAAGTCTCGTGGGCTTTCCACATAGCAGAGTTGAGCGAGTCCAGGGTGGACTTGGCATTTGCTAAATTGTTGTTCGCACTCTGATAGCTAGCGAGTGCAAAGAGGTAGTTTTGACGTCCAGAAGTATCTAGTTCTAGATCCGCAAGTTTTTGTCCTGCTTTGACCATGTCTCCGTCTTTGACATATATTTTGGTGACAACACCGGTTGCTTGGGTACTTACGGTGACGTTGTTGATGTCTTTGACTGACCCAGAGCCAGTGACAGAAACTACCAAATCACCTTTTGTGGCTTGCTCGGTTGTGAATGTCTGTGAATGACTAGAATTATTTTTTTGTGCTTGAAACACAAAATAGGAGATCAACAAAACTGCAGTTATGATAATCAATTGTGTTAGACGTGAGAGTGAGCTTAAATACGCTACTATATTTTTCATAGTT
>CAYNKT010000008.1:0-11556 GCA_964397885.1 uncultured Pseudomonadales bacterium | reverse complement strand
GCATCACTGGCTTTACTAGAAGAAGCAAGAAAAATTGGACTTACCTGGGTTACAGAGGTTGATGCAAATGGTGTAGTAGATAGTTACCTCATGCCAATATCAGCAATATAAACTCCAAAGTATCACAAAGTCGTAATCTAGTTACACCACCAAATTAACGAGTTTCCCCGGTACAAAGATCGTTTTCTTGATTGCTCCCGTCACCCATTTCTTCACTTTTTCATTTCCCAAAACCATCTCAACTACTTGCTCTTGATCCTCTGCAATCTTGCCGCTAACTTCGACGGTCGATCTCAATCGACCGTTGACCTGCACCGCAATCGTGACCTGTACTTCCACCTCGTCAGCCGTCACACTCGGCCACCCAGAATCCTGTACTCGTCTAGGTTCCGAACTTTTAGGTAGTTCGGAACCTTGCGCCCCCACCGCTTCCCACACTATTTGCGCCGTCTTAGGCGAGAACGGCGACATTATTTGTGCAAAATTAAGTGCATGTTCACGGGACAATACCAGATCAGAATTACGCCAAGCATTGACAAATTCCATTTGAGCAGCAATCGCTGTATTAAATTTTTGCTCAACTATCCCCTTCGCAACTTGTGTCACGAGCTTGGACAGCTGGACCGCGAGTCTCGGACTTGTCTCCCCACTGACAACTTTCGACTTGTCACTTGTAACTTCTCTTACCCTCTCCAAAAACCTCTTCATTCCGATGAGTGCCCGAGGATCCCAACTCGTCGTCTGATCCCACGGACCCATAAACATCTCATAAAGCCGGACGGCATCCGACCCGTGTTCCTTGATTACATCGTCCGGATTAATGACATTACCCCACGACTTGCTCATCTTACGACCGTCTGGAGCAAGCACCATCCCCACTGAGCGGAGGCGCAAATACGGCTCCGGGAAAGACAAATGTCCCAAATCATAGAGAACTTTATTCCAAAATCTAGCGTAAAGAAGGTGTAGTACCGCATGCTCCGCTCCTCCCAAGTACCAATCAACTGGCAGCCATTTGTCGATCTCAGGTTTCGCCACTTCTTTCCAAAAGTCAGTGAAAGGCGTCTCACTCTTCTTCTTATATTCCTCGATTACCTGCTTGGTAGATCTGTCAGGTTCCGAACTTTTAGGTAGTTCGGAACCTTGCATCCCGTCTTCCTCTCGCCAAAACGCAAAAGCTAGATGGTACCAACATGACCCAGCCCAGTTAGGCATCGTATCTGTTTCCCGCCTAGCTTCTCCTCCACACCTGGGACAAGTTGTATTCACCCACTCCTCAACTCGAGAAAGAGGCGACTCACCAGTATCTGTCGGCTCATAACTCTCGAGATACGGCAACGTGAGAGGCAAATCCCGTTCCGGGATCGGAACAATCGCCACTCGGACAGGTTCCGAACTTTCGGCGCTCTGCAACGTAGTAAAAGAGAGTTCGGAACCTTTGGATTCGTTTTTCCCACAGTGTTCGCAGTAAATAAGTGGAATCGGCTCCCCCCAATACCTTTGCCTGGAGAACACCCAGTCACGCAGATGATAAGTCGTTTCGCGTTGCCCAATTCCCTCTTTTTCTATCCAATCTTTAACTTCTTCTATACTCTCTTTTGTAATCTTTTTCCCACTAAATACTCCCGAGTCTTTCAGAGCCCCCTCATTGGTATGAGCGTTAACTGGTTCATTTGGATCTATTCTCTCTACCACTTCTTTCAGTGGTATTCTATACTTCATCGCAAACTCGTAGTCTCGCGGATCATGCGCACTACAACGAATAATTCCCGTTCCAAACCCCATCATGGCAAAGTTAGCCACCCAGACAGGTAGCTTTTTACCTGGATTAAAGGGATCGTTGGTATAGCGACCGGTAAAGATACCTTTTTTTTCAAATTTGTCTTCAGTCCGTTGTTCAGCCGTAATCTTGCCCGACTCTTCCACAAACGCTATCACTTCTTTTTCGTATTTTGTACCTTCAACCAGTTTCTTCACCAGCGGATGTTCTGGAGCTATCGCCATAAATGTATCTGCAAAGCACCAGATTGGGTAAGCCGAAAACGCACTTAGTTGGATATCCATACCCTCGACCTTGTGGAACAACCGCACCCCCTCCTTCTTCCCTATCCAGTTTCTCTGCATCTCGAGTATTCCTCTCGGCCAATCCAGTGTACGAGGTTCCGAGCTTTTAGGTAGTTCGGAACCTTGCAAGCTCGCTCCCTTCTCAAAATATTTTCCCAACTCCACGTCCAGATCCCCGAGCAACCTATCTGCATACTCGGTGATCTTCATCACCCACTGGGGCAAGTCTTTCTTACCCGTCGCCGTCCCACATCTCTCGTGAGTCCCGTCCGGCAGCACTTCCTCGTTTGCTAATCCCGTCTTGCACTTGGGACACCAGTTAATCGGCACCTGTTCGCGGTATACCAGTCCCTTTTTGTAAAGCTCAAGGAATATCCACTGTGTGAGTCCATAATAACTAGGGTCAGTGGTCGCAAACTCGCGCTCCCAGTCAAAAGCAAAGTCCAAGTTTTTCATTTGAGAGCGAAAGTTGTTGTAATTACGGGGCACAATCTCCTGCGGGTTGGTCTTATGCTTGATTGCCGCATTCTCCGCCGGCAGTCCAAAAGCATCCCATCCCATAGGAGAAAGTACACGAAGTTTCGATTTACCAGTAGGTTCCGAACTTTTAGGCAGTTCGGAACCTTGTTGCTCCCATTTCTCGTTTCTCTCGCTCATCCGGAAATATCTTGCCATCACGTCTACCGCAGTATAGATCCTCACATGCCCCACGTGTAACCCATCTCCCGACGGATACGGGAACATCCCCAGCACATAAGTTTTTGATTTTGCCATACCCGCTATTTTACATTAATTCACAATATCCTCTATACTATCCCTAATGCCCAAATTACTTTTGCACACCGCTCTACTCGCAGCCGCAACTGCTGGAGTCTATCTCTGGCTTGCCTCCCCTCTCGCCTCCTACTCACTTCAACTCGTCGCAGTTCTTATCTTGATCTTTGCCGCAACTCACTGGACTCGGAGCAAATTCCGTGCCAAGCCCCGTAGGCGTAACACCATCCCCCTCGACTCTTCGCTCCTCGTCGCCGCCGTTCTCCTCCTTGTGACAGAGACTGGCGCCCTCACCTCCCCCTTCTTCTTCTTTGTCTACTTTCTCCTCTTTGCGGTAGCCATGCTTTTTGAGATCGAGGCTACGCTCGCCCTTACCGCGATCCTAGTCATCTACTTCTTACTCCTCCCCACGACCAACCTCGGCGACATTGCTCACCTCTCCGAGCTCCTAGCGCTAGTCATGGTGACCCCACTCGCCCTCTATACCGGTCACGAATACGAACAAATGGTACAAAGTGATAGAAAACGTCGCTTAGTAGAACAACAAATCGCCGATGTAGAGACAGACACCCTTACCTTCTTGGCCCTCAATCTCAAATCAACCCTCGGCACGTCGCTCGACAAACTCTCGAGTATTATCCCTGCAACTCGCGTCAAGTCACTCCGCCACGATCTCGACCTCCTCTACCAGGATCTGCGCAACCTCTACCGCAGCGCCGATGAGCTAGAAAAATCTCTTGACCAAAAAACCGACTAATGCCCTTCCGATATTGCGATATACTTGTCCTATGCTCAAATTAGTCATTCTATTATTCATTTTTCATTTTTCATTTTTCATTTTTTCGCCCAAGGCGCTAGCCGAGACCATGCTCTCCCCCTCATACCGCATCCGCATGGGCAACTTCAACATGACGAGTGGGGTCAAATCGAGCGCCAGTTACTCGCTTACCGACACCGTCGGTCAAACAGCCGCCGGCCTCTTTACCAGTGCCGGATACACCGTCAAAGCCGGATTTCAATACATGTATACTCTCTACGACTTTAGCTTCGCCCTCGGCAGTCTTGCCATAGACCTAGGCACCCTCTCATCGACCGCCTTCGGGACAGGCAATCACACCCTTATCGTCTCTGCCCCTGGTCAGGGTTACTCCGTCACCGCCTACGAGACTACCCCGCTCAAGCTCATGGGTGGCAGCGCCACCGTCCCCGATACCACCTGCGACTCAGGCACCTGCGACGAGACGACAGCCGGTATCTGGAATAGCCCAGGTAACCCCGGCTTTGGCTACAACATGAGTGGCGATGACATCCCCGCTACCTTTGCCGGCTCTACCTACTTTCGCCCTTTTCCCGACGGGAGCCTTGCCGAGACCCCGGCGGTAGTCATGACAAGCGCGGACGCCGGACGTGACCGCACCGCAACCGTTACCTATCACGCCAGTATCGCTGGCTCCCAAGCAGCCGGCGACTACGAGACAAGCGTTATTTATATTGCAACACCGGTTTATTAAAAAAGGTCTACCCAATGAAATCTCTGTTTAATCATTTTATTAAATTATTTATTAATGCTTGTTTGATTATTGGTTATTGTTTATTGGTCATTCGACCCGTCAGTGCCCAAACATCCAGCCTCGCTATCTCTCCCCCCGTCGTCGAAATTTTGCTCTCTCCGAACAAAAAAATTATACAAGCATTTACTCTCACCAACCAGGGAGAAACTACCGAGTTTGTCGCAAGTATTCACCGTTTTGTGCCAACTGACTCTGCGGGTCACGGGACTATCGATCCAGCCCCTCTCGACCCCACTTTATTGCCCATAATAGTTGGACTTGAAAACGCCGACATCGAGCTCGATCGACCCTTTACAGTAGATCGCGGACAGTCCCAACAACTCGTGGTTTCTCTCGAGGCACAAAACCTCGAAGGTAGCGAGGATAGCTACCTCGCCCTGGTTGTCTCGAGCATTCCAAGCTTAACACCTAATGATCAAAACCTAACTCCCATCCCCGGCATCTCCACGCTTATCTTGACCACGGTTACAGATGGTCATCTCCCGATAGATCTCGAGGTCACCTCGTTTAATCCACCCGTACTGCACGATCCGGCAAGCCCTCTCACTCTCGAGATCGAGCTCAGTAACCAGGGGCAGGCCATGATCAGACCTGAGGGCAAACTCGCACTCCTAAAGCCTAGCGGCAGCGAGCTTGCTAGCTACGCTCTCTATCCCAATCTAGTACTAAAAGGATCAAAACGCCTCATTCAAGGCATAAACAAGCAAAATGAGGCCATTCCTCTCACTTTTTACCCAAAGTGGTATCATCTCGGTCCCTATCGTTTGCACCTCCAAGTTAAGACCCCGGGCGGTACCACCATACAAGATGTAGAGCGCACTGTCTGGCTCCTACCCATTCGGGCGATCATCCTCACGGTGTTGCTAGCAATCATTCTTACTAGTCTGCTAATTAAACTCAAGAGAGGCTCCAACAAGGTTTTGGAGAATTAAGCCTAAAACACTGCTTGACAAGCTATATGTTGAAGTATCAGCAATTAAGTTAACATTGTAGGGTTTCAGTTTCCGTTTGTTTTAGGTCGCACGATACAGTGCGACCTCCCCTGGTATACTGCTGTGTTGCAAAACATTAGCCGTAACCTTGAAAGGAGGTCGCGATGACAGAGTATACAACATCCCAGTTAGTGGGGACTAGAAGAAGGGTCCTAGAGGACGTTGAGGTAGGTAAACTAAGTGTTGAGAGTGGAGCTAGATTGTTGGGTATGACCAGGCAGGGATTGTGGAAGTTAAGAAGGAAAGTAGAAGAGTTTGGGTGGAGTAGTATCACCGGGAGAAAACGAGGCCCATCTCCCTTGTCTCCTATTCACAACAAGACTCCCGAGTGGGTAGAAGAAGTGGTTGAACAGGCTTTTTTTGCCTATACTGCCGGGCCTGATACTTTGAAGTGGATTCTCGAGGAAAACTATAGTGATAGACTGGCCTGGGTCGAGCTCTCCAGAAGTACCATCTATCGGATCCTGGTGAGACGAAGGCTCATTCACAAGAAAAGGGGTAAGTCTTGGCCTCACAATAAGAAGTACACGAAGGGATATCCAGGAGAAGAAGTACAACTTGATACCACCGAACCTTTTGGCAAGTGTAAAGGCACTATGCTCTCCATCATAGATGACCATTCTAGGTATATGGGAGCGTACATATATAAGGGGGGAACTAGTTTGTCTGTTGCTCATGCTTTCAAACACTTCCTGGAGAACGCTCCATTCCCTGTATTTTCAGTGAGAACCGATAACGGTAGTGAATTCAAGAAGGACTTCACCAAGCTCTGCAAGGCAGAGGGAATTCAGATCAAGCGTAATCCTCCCAAGACTCCCCAGCATAATGGCAAGGTTGAGAGACTCCACCGGACTATCGAAGAAGAGTGTCTGTGGCGTCTAGCTCCCAAGGAAACTAAAGACCTTACCCTAGTTCAGATGAAACTTAATATCTATGCAGGCTGGTACAATACAAAAAGACGCCACAATGGGTACAGAATGCACTGTACCCCTCGACACAAAATCGAGCAGTGGATCATTAACAATAGAACTAATGCAATATATCGGGGGAATGTAAACGAAACCCTGATACTCTACACTGCTTGACAAGCTATAACTATTTAACTACATTAATCATATGATGAAAATGATGAAAAAGCGAATATTTTTTAGCGTTCTATTTATTGCCTTGGTAGCGGTGTTCGCTCGCCCCCCTGCTCTCGATAGCGCTGGCCTTACTGCTACCAAAGACACTCTCTCTACCTCTCGTCTCTCTGTTAACGCTCGAGTAGACGCAACAGGCACTACCGTCGGTTCCTCTCGAGTTCTAATCAAAACTACAGACAGCGCCCCCGCTAACACCATTAGTACCGCTAACCTTAGAGCTGGAGATAGCGTCACCGTCGGGACCGGTGCCTATACTATTATCGATGTTATCGACGCCGACGAGTTCACCGTTTCTCCCGTCCTTGTCTCAGGCGACGCCGACGACGACGACCCAGTCTACCTCAATATGCAGCCCATTCATACCGTCACCTTTACCACTGTCTCAGCTGTCGCAGATGGCTTCTTCCAGATCCTTCTCCCGGCAGACGCCACTACCCCCAACGACGGCAACCCCGACGACGAAGGCTTTGATTTTGGCGGCGGTACCGTTACCCTCACCTCCCCCGACGTAGGCAACTACGACTTTGTTCCCGCCGAAAACGCCGCTACCGTATCTGGCGCAACCGGCTGTACAGCTCCCGCCAACTACCACTGTTTCGAGTTTCACTACAACGGCACCGGTGGTGTAGGCACAGCTATCACCCTCACTATAGGTAGTGGTGCCAATACGCCGATAGCTCCCGCAACCGGTACTAGTCACACCGAGGCAACCGCCGACACCTACACTTATATAGTCAAAAACTTTGCGAATAACGCTAACCCCAACACCGACATCGCCGCCGATCAAACAAGTGGCAAGATTGCCCTCATCGAGTCTGTAAGAGTTTCCGCAACAGTCGACCCCACGATCAACTTCTCTATAGCTGGCGTTAACACTTCTACCAGTATCTGTGGCGCCAACCCCGACATAGACACCACCGCAGGCGTCAACGCACCTCTTGCCGTCCCCTTTGGCAGCCTTATCCTCAATACTTTCCGCGACGCCGGTCACAACTTAACTGTCAGCACTAACGCCGCAGGTGGATATGTCGTGACCTCCGCCGAAAACGACCAACTTAGTAAAGATGGTCTTGGTGTTACCACCATTGCCGATACCAACTGTGACGCCAACGACTGTACCATCTCCTCCGACACAGAGTGGGTCACCTCAACGGACAACGGTTTTGGCTACAGTCTACAAAACGTCGACGCTGCCGCAATTTCCTTTGAGTGGGACGACACTACCCCCACAACCGGTTTCTCTGCAAGACCCTTTGCTGTCCTAGGCACCGACACCCCGACTACCCTCTTTAGCAGCACAACAGTCGCTAACGCCGAAAACGCCTATGTCTGCTACCGCATTAGTGTCGGCGCAACCCAAGCCGCCGGTGACTACGAAAACCAAATTACATACACAGCTACAGGAACCTTCTAAAATGAAATCTGCCCGCTATCTCGCCATCTTTTCTCTACTATTTACTGTATTCCATATACTTCATACTCCAATGACAGTGAGCGCAGCTGACGTGTCATTGGTCGTTTCTCCTCCTCGCTACGACGCCGATATCAAGCCTGGCGAAACCGTCCAAAAGACTATCAAAATCACCAACTCCTCCCCCGATCAAGAAGTCGCGATCCGTGCCAACGTCTACGACTTTATCGTCCAAGATAACCTAGGTACTCCTATCAAAGTCACCGAGAGTGCTTCTGGGCGCTACCTTGCCTCCCCTTGGTTTGTCCTCGACAAATCCGAGTTTGTGATCCCCCCTCAAGGCCAAGAACAAGTAGTTGTTTTGATTACTGCCCCAGAGGACGCTCTCCCTGGCGGCCACTACGCTGGTGTTTTCTTCTCCTCCGTACCCGGCAAAAACGAGGCAGGCACCGCTTCCTTTACCTCAGCCGAGGTCGGCTCACTCTTTGGTCTGACCGTTGAGGGTGACATCAAGTACGACGCTCTTGTCAAAGAATTTAATACCAAGTCCCGTCTTTTTGAGTACGGACCAGTCGAGTTTACCGCCGTTCTCGAAAACCAATCTGACACCCACATTAGACCCATGACCAAGATCACCGTTTCTGACATGTTTGGTAGACAGCTAGAAGAACTTCCTCTCGACGAGATTAACATCTTCCCCTTCACCAGTCGCACGCTCTCTGCTACCTGGCAAAATATCTGGGGCCTAGGTAGGTACACCGCGACCCTGAGTGCGGCCTATGGACCCGGTCTCACGGCCGAGCGCACCCTTTACTTTTGGATCATGCCCTACCGCCTCATAGCTGCCGTCCTCGTCATCCTCCTCGTTCTCCTCGTGCTTACTATTACAGTGAGACGCCACCTCAAACACAGAGCTGACACAAGGGACGCCGAGATCGATGAGCTCAAACGCAAAGTTATCGAGCTAGAGAATAAGCAGTAATCCCGCTATACTGAGGTCATGTCCTCCCAAAATCTCAAATCAAAAGCATCTTATTTTGCGATTTTGCTACTTACTACGTGCTACTTGCCATTAGCCGCTAAGCGTAGCTTAGCTTCCACTGATCCTCAGGACGCAACTGCCTCCGCGACAGCTACAGTACCAGTTTTCTCCGGCCCTTCTCCCAACCAGCCTCCCACCCCCCCGATTCTTGTCAATCCCTTTGACGGGGCAGTAACAAATGACACTACCCCCGAATTCGTCTGGCGCCTCGCCTCGGACCCCGACGACAACACCATCAGCTACACCCTCCTCCTCGACAATGTAGCCACCTTTCTGGGGGTTAGCGGGTCCGGTAACTCGGGCAGCACTACCTACAGCAGCCACGTTGACGGTACCGAGGTATATCTAACTCCCACCAATTCCCTTTCCGAGGGTTACCATACCTGGAAAGTAATTGCCTACGATCTTGCAGGCAACGAGACTAGCTCCACACAGTGGGGTTTTACCATCGATACCACCGCCCCCTTTATTAATGTCGTGGACGTTGACAACTACCACGAGCCCATTATTCAGTCGGGTACTATCTTTGATATTAATGGACCCAAAGACGTCTACTTTACGATCAAGACCGAGCCCTATGCCACGATTACCCTCCATATTTTCGACGACTCAGGGACCGTTTTTAGGCAAGCGTACCCGTCGGGTAGCTCCGGCCTCGTTTACCCATATGTTCACCTAGAACTCGGTCTTTATCAGGTCGACATCTCCTCATTCGACCACGCAGGGCTTACCTCGACCGTCCCCACCTTTGTCCTCAACATCAAACAGGGCATAGTGACTATCCCTCTCCCCCCCATTCCCGGTCTCCCGGGGGTTATCGAGGTACCCTTTACTTTTTCCTCTCCCCCCTCTTTGCCAGCTACCGTCGCTCGGCTCACTACCAGAGAGAACCTCGCAACCACCATCCTACTTTTGCTATCACTCGCACTACTTATATTGCTAATCATCCTCTGGAAGCATCGGTACAACTTGTTTCTGCTCGACGTCGACGGTCACCCAGTCAAAGATGCCAAGGTCTACCACAGCAAGCCTGGGCAGCATGCTACCCACTACTTCCTCAAACCTAAGTACCGAGGCAAGCTCTACATCCAAGGACTCGGTAGGTACTCCACCCTCACGATCGTGACCGACAGGGTTACCCTCGTCGTCTCCCTAAGCCGCAATCAATCTAAATACACCCTTATTGTCTAAATAATAGTTCCCAATCGGGATGATCCTTCTAGGCTGCGTCAAATCTTGGTCTTAGTCCCCATACCTAACACTTAATGGTTAATTCTTAATCCTTATCTGTATGAAAACAGTGAAAATATTACCGCATACTTTGCGGTAAACTACCTGCTATCCAGGCTATTGACATCATCACACAAATCTTATTATATTAGTAGATGATCGGTATAACCAAGTATAAATACGTATAAATCCAGACATGAATCCAATTGCCCTAAAACTCGTCAACAAGCTCCTCATCTCCTTCCGCAGCTATCTCTCTCGTTTCGGGCTCGCCTCAGCTAGCCGCAAGGTATACCTCGCCGATACCAAACGATTCTTGCTCAGTCTCGACGAGTCTAGTCTTACTCCAGGCGCGCTCGCACGTCCCGCCCTATACCAAAACTACCTCAAGTCAGCTCGTGACGAAGGCATGTCCCCCGCGAGCTTAAATCGCTGTCTTGCCTCCCTCAAAAAGCTCGGTGCTTTCTTGGATTCTGTCTACAGCCTCGGCAACCCTGCAGCCAATCTCTCCCTCTCCCCAAACTTAAAACCTAATGACCACAGCTTAACACCTAATTTTAACTATATCAAACCATTTACTAAATATCTCGAAGACTCTCACCTCTCTCCCGGCACCATTAAATCCTATAAATCTGACGTCACTCGATATTTGAGCTGGGCTGCCAAACACACACTTGGCACTGAACTTGTCCAACTGCTAACAACCAAAAGTATCGAAAAGTATCTGAATCATCTAGCTAATGTCGACAACATCGCCGACTCCTCAATCGAGCGCAAAGATCAGTCCCTATCACGCTTTCGCTCGTGGATAGACAGTAACTACTCTCCTACCATCAAGTCCCATAAAAGCGCTCCTCCCCGCCAGGCAATAACTCGAGATAATGAGCTGCCTTCCCTTCGCCCTTTCCGACCCTCCTTGGGTAGTATTCTCGCCATGGGGGTTATCCTTCTACTCTCTGCCTCATTTGCTATTTTTGGTTACCGGCAGCTTAGTCGAGATCGAGTCCTCATGACCCAAGCCTACCCCTCAACTCCAGTAAGCCCCAACCGTCAAATTTCTTTTCAGGGCAGGCTCGAAGATAGCGCAGGCACACCAATTAACGCGAGCACTAACCTTATATTCAAGCTCTTTACCCTCGCCTCAGGCGGAACCGAGCTATATAGTACTGGGACTTGTGCTATAACTCCCGACCCAGATGGTGTCTTTTCTACCCAAATCGGCGACACTTGTGGTAGCGCGATCCCTGCAACAGTCTTTACCGAGAACGCCGATGTCTGGCTCGAGGTCACTGTAGGAGGAGAGACCCTCGATCCACGCCAACAAATA
>CAYNKT010000007.1:0-12201 GCA_964397885.1 uncultured Pseudomonadales bacterium | reverse complement strand
TCGACCTTCTGATCCGATTTTTCCTTTTATTCCACACTCTTACCCAATCTTGCATGAGCAGATTGTAACAACTTGTCGGTCTCTAGACAACTATCACCTGGCTTTCTATAATGCATATATGACTAATCCAAATTTACTATCTCGCCGTGTAGCCAAGATCCTTCCCAATAAAGAGGGACTCCAAGCTCTCATGGGTAAAAAGAAAATCAGGTTATACCAGGGATTTGATCCCACCTTCTCCGCCCTCCATCTCGGTCACACCATCGGGTTCCGCAAACTGATGGATTTTGCACGCGAGGGCCACGAGGTAATCTTTCTTTTTGGTACTGGTACAGTGCTAGCGGGAGATCCGAGCGAGCGAGATACCGGTCGCAAACTTATTACCCAAGAAGAGATCGACGCCAACATCCAAGATTGGAAAAGGCAGGTTAGCAAAATCGTTGATTTTGATCTCGTCACGATCAAACAAAACGGTGACTGGCTCACCAAATTAATGCTCAAAGATCTCATCAAAATCGCGAGTAACATTAGTGCGACTCAGTTATTCAAGCGTGACAGCTTCACTAGACGCATCAAGGCGGGAGATCCTGTCTGGTACCACGAGACTATGTATCCGCTCTTACAAGGCTACGACTCAGTTGCCATGGACGTTGACCTCGAAATCGGTGGAACTGACCAGGAGTTTAATATGCTTGTTGGACGAGAGCTCCAGCGCAAAATGAATAATCGAGAAAAGTTTGTCTTAACCACTCCCATGATTAGTGGCACCGACGGCCAAAAAATGAGCAAGTCGGTTGGCAACTGCATATTCTTGACCGAGCCACCAGAGGAGATCTATCGCAAAATCATGGCGATGTCAGATGATATGATTACTACCTACTACGAGCTCTTGACCGACATACCTTATGACGAGATTAAAGCTCTCGATCCAGCAAAACCAATCGAAAACAAAAAACGCCTAGCCTACACCATTACTCGTGAGCTTCACGACGAGCTATCTGCCCAAAGTGCAGCAAGCTACTACGAACAAATAGTTAGCGCCAAAGCCGTCGACCCCACTCAAGCCCCCATCCAAATTAAGGAAAGTCTCCTCGAAACGCTCAAACAGGCAGGTCTCAAAGTAAGTAACGGTGAAATCAAAAGAGTCATCGAGCAAGGTGGAGTACAAATTGATGGGGTCAAAATTACAGACCCTAGTGCCAAAGTAAATGGCTCAGAAATCAAGTTCGGCAAACTAACTAGAAGGAGTCTCATCAAATGAAACTTACTCGTAGGCAACGCAAGGTCTGGACCATAATAACCGCATTTGCAACTCTTGCTCTTGTCGCCTCATCCATTCTCCCATTCCTCTTACAATAGCGGGGTATACTTAATCCATGGACCTCACTGACATCCCAGGCATTGGAGACAAAACCGCGATCGCGCTTGAGAGCTCTGGCATTGACACGATCGACAAGCTTCTCCACACCTATCCCCGTACCTACCGGACTTATGCAGCAAGCTCAACCAAGGCATGTGAGGCGGAGGAGTGGGTAGTGCTTCGGGGAGCTATCACCAAGCCCTTTAGCAAGCACACTGGGCGGACCACGACTCAACTTGCCTCGTTCAAGGACAGTGAGGGCTCTCTCACGCTCCGTTGGTTTAACATGCCCTATATCGCTCGTAGCATCAATCCCCAGGCAGTCTATCAGGTTATGGGCAAAGTAGAAATTTTCCGTGGCACCAAACAAATCGTCTCTCCCCAGATCAAAATCTTAAAACCGCTAGACGCAACCCTCTTACCCAAAGAAGTCATTGTCCCTATTTATCGCAAAAGAGGTACCCTCAAACCCTGGGTTTTCCGCACCAAGATCGAGAGTGTTCTTACGTCTATCGAGGTGCCCAAAGACCCGCTCCCTACGACCATCCTTTCGAGGTACCATCTCATCCCCTACAGCGAGGCTATCCACGCCATCCACCAACCATCTTCGAGGACAGTCCTCGAAAATGCCATCCATCGCCTTTCCTTCGACGAGCTGCTAGAGCTCCAGCTCGAGTCACGGAAACTCAAAAAAACTCGCATTAAAAATGGTCTCACTTTTACTCTCGACAAGCACGCTCAAGAGGAGTTTGCCTCCTCTCTCCCCTTTACTCTCACGCGCTCCCAATCAAATGCTATCCAAGAAATCACTGCCGATTTTGAGTCAGGCCGAGCCATGCATCGGCTTTTACAAGGCGAGGTAGGTAGTGGTAAGACCGCCGTCGCCGCCGCACTCGCCTACACCGTCTACAAATCAGGGTATCGCACCGTACTTCTTGCGCCTACCGGTATCCTCGCCACTCAGCTCTGGCTTACCCTCACCAAATACCTCGAGCCTCTCGGGGTCAATCTATCACTTGTGACCGCTACTCAAAAGGGCGATCCTGTGGCAGACGTAATAGTCGGTACGCACGCCGTCCTTAATCTAGACAATGTTCCGAGTCTCGGCCTAGTGATCGTCGACGAACAACACCGCTTTGGCGTAGAGCAAAGAGAAAAACTAACAGTGGGGAAATCTCCTCCCCACCTTCTTATGATGACTGCAACTCCCATCCCTCGTAGTCTCTCTATGACTATTTTTGGCCATCTCGACATTACCCGCTTGACAGGCACTCCCCCTGGCCGGCTACCCACCAAGACTTTCTACGTTGACGAGGATAAACGCCAGGCTAGCTACACCTGGATCCGTCAAGAAATAGGGCGGGGCAATCAGGTGTTTTTCGTGACTCCGCTTATTGAGATAGCCGAAGAAGGAGACACCACACCCCTCAAATCAGTCAAAGAACTAGAGAGCTCGCTGACTCTCCACTTCCCTGGGGTCAAAATCGAGGTAATGCACGGCAAACTAAAAGAAAAAGACAAACAAGCGGTTATGGAGGCTTTCCGCACAGGTGCTATCCAGATACTTGTAGCGACCAGCATGATCGAGGTCGGCATCGACATCCAGGGTGCCAACTTGATCGTGATCGAAAACGCCGAGAGGTTTGGCCTCGCTCAGCTTCACCAACTCCGTGGAAGGGTAGGCAGGGGCGATCGGCAGGGATACTGTTTACTTTTTAGTGAGACCAAAACTGCTAAAGCCAAAGACCGCCTAGGCTACTTTGTCCGCGTCCATGATGGCGAGCAACTCGCTAAATATGATCTTGTGGCTAGGGGTCCCGGCGAGCTCTTTGGTCTCTCCCAACATGGTTTCTTCAATCTCGCCCTCGGCTCCATGTATGACGAAGTGATGCTCGAGCAAACCCGTGAGGCAGCGGAGGCGCTTGCCAAATCGACTCTTACCCCCTAAAATAACCTCACATTCCTCATTGTTTGTAATTTGGAATTTGATTATTGATAATTTTCTCCAAAGGAGAACCATGACCCCACTACCAAAAAGACGTTGGTCAACCCAGAGACAAGGCAAAAGGCGCGCCACCATCAAGCTGACGCTACCCAAGCTAGTCAAATGTAAAAACTGCGGCCAACTCAAAAAATCTCACAACATCTGCGTCAACTGCAAAGAGTAATCGATGAAAACTTCTACTGATCCTAGACACAAGAAGCGCATCCAAAAAATCCAAAGCCTCTTCGCTCACTCTTTCCATGGAGGTGGCGACAAAAGTGTTGCTGATATTATTCTGGAGCTCCCATCGATCGATCAGGCTATCGCAGAAGCTGCTCCCGAGTGGCCGCTCGACAAAATCAACCGCATCGATCTCGCGATCGTCAGGCTAGGAGTCTACGAGTTGCTTTTTGGCAAAGACGTTCCCCACAAAGTAGCCATCGACGAAGCCGTCGAAATTGCCAAAAGCTACGGCGGGGGTAGTAGCCCTGGATTTGTCAATGGAGTTCTTGGCACTATCCTCAAAAAGAAAGGTCAATCATGAACACTCAAATAGCCGATCTTGGCAAAAAACTTGGGCTTAAATTAGAGGATCTACACCTCATCAAAAGCGCTTTTGTCTACCGCAGTTATCTCAACGAGAGTAAAGAATTTGCGAGTAGCAACGAGAGACTCGAGTATCTAGGCGACGCCGTTCTCGAGCTAGCCACTACCGAGTTCCTTTTCCGTAGATTCCCCGATTTCCAAGAAGGCATGCTTACCAATCTTCGAGCCTCACTTGTGCGCACAGAATCGCTTGCCGAGCAGGCTCACGCCCTTGGCTTTCCCGACCTCTTATTAATGAGTAGGGGAGAGGAGGCAACCGGCGGTAGACAAAACGAATCAATCTTGGCCGACACCTTCGAGGCTTTCCTTGGCGCACTTTATCTCGATCAAAATTACCTCACCGTCAAAAAATTTCTGGATAAAAATCTCTTCCCCAAAATCGAGGCAATCCTCACCAATCAAACCTACAAAGACTACAAATCCATGCTGCAAGAGCTCTCTCAGGCCCGCTTCAAGGCAACCCCAGAGTATGAGCTAATCGAGAGCACCGGACCCGATCACGACAAAATCTTCACGATGGCCGCAACGATCGCTGGAGAAAGAAGGGGAGTGGGCACCGGTAAAAGCAAACAAGCAGCCCAAGAAGCAGCCGCCCGTGCTGCTGTTGAGATCTTGGGAACGGTTTGATATAATCCTCATATGCTAAAAATCAAATTAACCCGCATCGGCAAAAAAGGACAACCTCAATACCGCATCATTGTCGCCGAAGCCAAATCTCCCCGCGACACCAAATACATCGACCGTCTCGGTTACTACAATCCACTTGGGCAAGAGTACACCTTTAATCTCGACCGCCAAAAATACGACGCTTGGCTCAAAAAAGGCGCGCAACCAACTAGTACTATCCGCGCACTTGCCAACAAAGCTGTAAACACCAAATAACTTAATGACTAACACTTAATACCAAATTACCTAACTAAAAAGGAGTCTCCATGAAAGACCTACTAGTATACGTTCTCAAGAACATTACCACCATCCCCGACGATGTCGTCGTCGAAGAACACGATGAAGATGGGGTCACTAGCTATACCGTTACCGTTAACCCTGCCGACGTCGGACGCATTATCGGCAAAGAGGGCAAGGTAATCAAAGCAATTAGAACCATTATGCGTGTAGTCGCTATCCAAAAAGGCGTACGTGTCAGGGTCTCCGTTGTCTCAGACTCCGAAACCGGTGGGTCGACAGAAGAGATGCCCATTGTCGAAGAAGAGGTCCCCATGCAAGTCGCAAGTCCCGAGGTAGTCGAAGAGGCTACAGCTCCCGTAGCTAGCGCCCCAGAGGTTACCGAACTCGAAGAAGATGGTAGTATTTCCGTCGAAGTTTAATTACTTGTACTAGCCGCACCAGTTGCGGGTTGAGCCTCAGTTACTTCTTGTACCTGAGGCTCTTCTATAGTGTTAGGTGCAAATAAGTCACTTTTACCAAGGTCTGTAGGAATGTCCTCAAACGTCAATCCCTCAAACTTACGATAGCTCTCAAGCTCCGTAAAGTACCTCTCCTCCTGATCATCAAATATCGAGATCGTGCCTTTGACACTACTCACATCTCCACCTGCCCACAGCATTCCCAAGGTTAGCGAAAGACTATAAATCTGGTCATTCGATACACTCACCTTAACATCCTTTATCTCCATTAGAGGGAGTGACTGCTCAATAGTCCGCAAAAATGCATAAACGCTCTCGCGTTCTCCCGAGATCTTGATCTGAGTCTCGAGCGAGTGTACCCCTGGTACCACGTCCACGGTTTTTTTGCGCGCTGAGGCACTCACTGTCGCACTCGTGACATCTCCCGGAGATAGCGAAATCCCGTTAAAAGACAGCTCTAGCTCCCTGGACAAACCGTCGATTGTTGACAAATATAGTAGTACGTCTTTCTTAGGTGGTAGCGCAGAGTCGATTGTCACCACCCGCTTGTCCAAAATGCTTGGATCAAGATTGGTCAGGATCGCTACTTTGTTAGTTAGCTCCTCAGCCTCCTTGGTCTTAGACTTGAGCTTGGTGTTAAGCGTTCCGATCCTGCCTAGCATTGGTATTAAAACTCCAAGCAGTATCAAGACGGCAAAAAAGCCTAGCAGTCCAGCCTTAAATAAATATGCATGTCGGACAGTATATCTGCGAATACTAGCTAGTTCCATCGGTCTCCTTAGGTACAGTTAAAACAAGCTCCATTCGGTAAGACCCGTCCTCTGTTCTTGAGATCCCCCGTGATACCGCCTGCAAGAAAAATCTCGTGTCCTCACTAAAATACTTGATCGCCTCCCCGAGTGTCGAGGCATTATCCGAAGAAACCTGTACCAACATCTCCGTATCCGAGCTAAACGTGGTACTAGTCACAGATATGCCCGGGATCGACAGCGAGAATACATGCTGAATCGCCTCTCTTGCTACCGATCTACCCTCAAGAAAAGAAGAAATATACTTAAGCCTTGACTTGAGATAAATCTGCTTGGCGCTAGCTTCAGTCAGCATGGCAAGTTGTTCGGTATCCTCCGCAATTTTCTGTTCAAGCCCCGATACTCTTCTCGTTAGTACAAGCTGCCAAAAAGAGATCGCGACAGTGATTACAGCAAGTACAGCCGAGGCAACAATCACATAAAAAAAGATTTTACGCTCTCTAAGATACTCTTTCTCCGACAGCGTATATCTGTTTTTGAGTAAATTGATCGAAATAGTAGTTGCCATATTTACCTAAAATACCCTGAGTGATAATCCTGTTGCTACCGAGTAAGCCGCACGCTCCTGTGGGATCGAGGCATTCTTAGAGTTTTTGGCAAACATAAAAGGATCTCCTGCGATTACCTCTAGACCTCCAAAAACACCCGACAAATAGGTATTTAGTTCCGGCAAGTACGCCCCGCCTCCCGAGAGCACTATTCTCTGTATCTGTGACTTGTGCGACGCCATATAAAACTCACTAGCCTTTCTCATCTCGGTAACTAGTGACTCAACAACAACCAGGAGTGATCCTCTTACCTTACCCTCTAGTTGCTTTTCGTCCATGCCGTATGTACGTTTATACTCTTCGGCCTGGGCGATAGGGAGCGCGAGTGACTGCGAAATAGCTCTCGTCATCGCGAGCCCTCCCGAGTTAACGACATAAGAAAACAAAAGCGAATCACCCTCCACAATCGAGATAATCGTCGACAATGCCCCTATATGGACAATCAGGCTTGATCCCTGGGTCTCGCCAAACGTAAAGGCACGAGCGATAGCGACCATCTCGCTCTCTACCGCAATCGGCTCTATCCCAATCGCGAGCAAAAAATCCACCATCGACTGGAGATACTTCTTAGGTGCAGCAACCAGATACACAAGCATCTTTTGCTCCGAACCTTTTGGCGGGCGTCGAACTACCGTGTAGTCAATCTCCACCTCAGCCACGGGGAGGGGGATAAACTGTTCTGCTTCCCAGTTGACAGCCGACGAGAGCTCGGCATCACTCATGTTAGGCATCTCGACGATCCGGCTATAGGCGCGTGACTCCGGCACCGACACCACGACCCGTTTATCACGGATCCCTGCCTCAGTCATGGCCTGCTTAATGGCAGGACCAAGCTTGGCTGTTAGCCGCTGGTCCGTAAAGTCTACTGATCCGCCAGGATTTTGCACAAGGCCGATATTATTAAGCACAAACCCCTTAGCGCCTAAGAGGCTAGACTGTACCACCTTGATACTAGAACTTCCGATATCCAATCCAAAATATGAACTCATGGGCAGTTGACTCCTTATTACTTTTTACTTTCTATTTTTTGTTACCTAGATTACTAGTTCTATATTACTATATTCTTTCTTTCCTACATTACTAGTTCCTAGATTACTAGTAGCTATATGACTAATTTCCCCCTCACTCTATCGTACTTCCAGAAAATAATGCATAGTCAAAAATAGATCCTGCCGACTCACGGGATTTCCTCACCTCAATCTCTTTATTAGAGTCAGCGCTCCCCGCCGTCGAGTCTACGCTAAACATTGCCTGAGTGAGGCTTCCATTGGTTATCTTAAGAGTCGCTGCATTATAGATAGGCACCACCCTCATAGTCAGCTCATTAGTAAGCCGGGTAATACTCGTCTGACTTTGGTAATCAGACGAGCTAGAGTTAGATGCACTCAAAAAGCTATTTGCAGGAATATTACAGTTACTCGGGTTGTAATACGCCCGCCTTACCTGGCTAGCACTATCAATGACCGTGATCCCCATGGCAGCCGGCATCGTCCCACTACCTTCTGTACAAGTGCCAGGATTTTCTTGCGGTGACATTTTCCGGGTCCAGATTAACGAGATATTTCCCCCAACTGGTACCGAGGTTATGTCGACTTCGACGCCTTCTCCTTCTCTCAGATACATCTCAAATGTCCCCACAGCTGCCCCATTGTAGCTCCCTGTTACAAGTCCCCCGTCAGAAGAGGTTACATTAGACGTTGAGGTGCTGCCACCCGCGAGATCTCGTAACGCTCTCTCCACTCCTGCCTCAGCTAGTGCAAATGCCGAGGTGTTCTCCTTTTCTTGTCTCGATAGGACATTATCCGATAGGGACCTCCCCGCAATCGAGAGGGTAAGCCCCACGACTAGTCCCATGACAACTAGGAGGATGAGCCCCACCTGTCCACTTTTTATCCCTTTTCTCATACCTCCATCAAATCAAACTTGACTACTCCTGTCAATCTTGCCATACTATCCGTATGCCCATCCCAATCTCTAAAATCCATCTCCCCACTCCAGTCTTCGCACGCTCATGCGCTGGTTTCACTCTGATCGAGCTCTTAATAGTCATGGCTATTCTCGGCATCCTCTCTGTTATCGGTATCGGTAGCTTCACAACTGCCCGTATCAAGGCGGTAGACGCCAGACGCAAATCCGACCTAGAGTCGATTGCCAAAAGTCTCGAGGCATACGTCAACGACTATCAGTCCTATCCCACTGACGACGCCGGAAGGATCGACTGTGGAGCCTCAGCCTGCGAATGGGGGAGTGCCTTTACAGTTAGTGGCACCACTTACGCCGCCCGCCTCCCACAAGATCCTGGTGGCTATCTCTATGTCTATAGTTCTAGTGGCACTGACTTTACTCTCTACGCCTATCTCCAAAACACCGAGGACCCTGCCATAGTTGAGACTGGTATCTCCGAGTACTGTAATACTAGTAACACCACTCGCTGTAATTACAAAATAACGAGCAGCAATCTATGAAAACAAAATCCGGTTTCACCTTAATCGAACTCTTGGTCGTCATTTCAATAATCGGCGTTTTGACCGGACTCCTCTTGACCAATCTCCAAGGAGTAAGAGAGCGTGCCCGTGACGGAAGACGCAAATCCGATCTCGACGCCGTCAGCAAATCTCTCCGGCTTTATTACAACGACAACCAGGTCTTCCCTGACTCAGTGAGTGGCGCAATCGAAGACAATCCCTGGGGTGGATCATTTACCGGCACTAGCGGGACCGTGTACATGAACTACCTCCCCTCCGACCCCTCGGGTGATGGGTCTACCTACTCTTACTATTCTAGTGGTGACCAGTACGTCCTTGTATCTACCCTCGAAAACCCCGCCGACCCCGACATCGAGGTTTCTCAGGACGCCTGCGACGGCTTGACTTCGCTCTACAATCCCGGGACTAACCCAAATTATTTACTCTGTGTCGAATAACTAACGTATGAAACACAAACTTGGCTTCACCCTTATCGAGCTTTTGGTTGTTATCTCGGTAATTGGCGTACTTATCTCGATAGTTGCCGTCAATTTTACGACCGCCCAAAAACAAGCTCGAGACTCTAGGCGCAAACAAGACATTCTCGCGATCCAAAACGCCATGGAACAGTACTTTGCAACCAGCGGAACAGCAGAGTACCCCGACGGGACTAACAACGCCCTGGCATTCGAGGCTGGCTCTATCCCAGAGGATCCCAAATCCCCGAGCATGTCCTACGACTGGGGTACCCAGACCACCAGTTCCTACTGCATCTGCGCCGAGCTCGAGACCAGCCAGGGCAACTCCATAGGCGTGGGCTGCAACTGGGACGACACAGCCTCGGCTGATCATTTTTGTGTAACCAGTCAACAATAACAACAAGGAGTAAACATGACAAAAAAAGGCTTCACCCTTATCGAACTTTTAGTCGTTATCTCGATTATTGGTATTCTTATCGCTGTCGGCTCCGTGAGTTATCAAAAATCTGTCAAACTAGGTAGAGACTCTCGCCGCCAAACCGATCTAGAGCAAATCCGCCAGGCTCTCGAGACCTACCGCTCAGAAGAGGGCGTCTACGCTCCCGACCTAGACGACCTCTCACCCGATTACTTGACGGTAGTGCCGGTTGACCCTCAAACAGGCGACTACTCATACACGAGAGACACAGTAGTTACCTACACTCTCTGCGCACCCGAAATCGAGTTAGATGATACCTACTGCGTCGAAAATCCCTGATATGAAAAAGGGTTTTACCTTAGTCGAACTCCTAATCACGATTACAATTGTCACGGTCGTCGTTGCCTCCGGCGTTAGCGCTTATGGACGTGCGAGGGACAGACAGATACTTCAGGCATCTGTTGAAAAGTTAATCTCCACTCTTCAGGGAACCCAAAAACAAGCATTAATCGGCGACAAGGACAGTAGCTGTGTAGACAATCTCCTAGGATACCAAACAACTTTTTCCGCAAACACTCTCACCACCCAGGCTAGATGCAGTGGAGGCAATAGTAGCGCAGTTAACACCGCCTTTACCAGTATTACCTTTACTTCTCCTTTTCCCACGATTACCTTCCGTCCGCTAGGGCAGGGAGTCATCTTTGGCACTGGTGGTAGCGTAGATACCATAGACTTTAGCTACCAGGGTCGCAGTTACAGTGTCGAGGTCGACGAGTCAGGGAATATCCAGTATCTCGGAGAGCAATGAAAAAAACACTACTACTCAAAAAAGGCGCAACCATCTTAGAGGTAGTTATCGCCGCAACCTTGATTAGTCTCGCAGTCATTGCCGCGCTCTCTCTCGTGTCTAGTACCCAAAAAGAGACTACCTACGCTAGAGATCTCAACATCGCGACCAAATACAACTACGAGGCGATCGATCGGTTTCGCCAGATCAGGACCGCCATGGGCTGGAGCTCGATCGTTAACGAGTTGACACTAGATTCTGTTAGTAACGAGACTGTCTACTGTCTAAGCTTTCTCCCCACCTCCGAAGCCGAGTTTAGCGCTCTCACCTACGGCGCTTGTTCAGAGTCGAACTTTATCAACTCGACTCGTCTCATTCGCCAGGTTACCTTCGATCTCGTTGCAGCGGAGATTGCTTCTGGCGAAGTTAACGGGATTATTACAACTATCTGGCAGGGGAGCAAAGAGCACTCGGTTAATACCGAGTTTACCCTAACCAACCACTAAACTATGAACCTAAAGCTTAAAGACTATAACCTAAAACCTAAATTTGGCTATTCTCTAGTCGAACTAATTATCGTGGTGGGGCTCACCGGCTTTCTCGCAGTTGGTATCTCCTCAGTTGTCCTTTTTGCAATAGTCAACAGTACTCGTATCAGAAACTCAGTTCGCACCAAACAAATCGGCGACTACGCAATCGGTCAAATGCAGACCATGGTAAGGAGCGCGACCAGCGTAGTCTCCTGCGACTCCTCGGGTGAAAGTTTGACCATCGCTAACGCAGACGGTTACGAAACTGTCTTTCAGCTAGAAGTCGACGGAGCTACCAGTAGGATAGCCAGCAACTCAGGCACTTTCCTTACCTCATCCGACTTAGTCGTGCAAAACTTTGACCTAACCTGCGAGCCTAGTGACACGGACGTCGGCCTGGTCTCGATCAGTTTTTCCCTCAAAAAAGACCAGGATAACGCAAGAGCGATAACCAACCCCGAGCTTACGTTTGAGACTGCCGTCGAACCCCGCAACTAATAAATTTGTCCGAGGATCCGCTCTCCCCATAGTAGTGCGCTTACGAGTCCCAGGATCATAAATGGTCCAAAGGGGATACTCTGCCCGAGCTTTTTCTTGCCTAGTAGCATGAGAGTGAGCCCGACTACTGCGCCTATTACAAAGCTCATCCACAAAGCAACGCCTACTCTCGGCCAGCCAGATAGTAGCCCCACATAAGCCGCAAGGTCCACGTCCCCCCCTCCCATCCCCTTGTTCCTTGTGATCCGTCGCAACAACCAAAACATCGTGTAAGCTAGGAGCGCCGAAGCAAGTAGTAGCAAAAAATCCTTGAGTTGGTAAGCCCCGTACAAGAGAAGTAGCCCTCGGTATAG
>CAYNKT010000006.1:0-12963 GCA_964397885.1 uncultured Pseudomonadales bacterium | reverse complement strand
AGGTTAGTAATACCAGGATCAGTGGGTGATGAAGGGGTAGTAGTGCGGGCAAGCGGAACGGTAGATCTGGGAGGTAATGGGGGGGTACTCTCTGACACTGGGTGGAGTGCTATCTCGACTTATTCGGGGCCTGAGATCGATTACCAGTATCTTGCTAGCCGGATGGGAGTGACCTCTAGTACAACTAATAGCTGGGGTGGGGATAGTATCAACAAGCCGGGAACAGGGGAAGATTTTTATTATATTAATCCAGCCTCCGGTACCGTGGATCTAAGCGCAGCGTGGCAAGTTACAAACTCGGAAAGTTACGTGGTATTTGTGGATGGTGACCTACTTATTGACGAGAACGTGACGGTCGCAAGCGGCGGATTTTTGGCTTTTGTGGTACGAGGGAGTATTAATATCGATCCTGCAGTCACGACAGTCGAGGGGCTATATATTGCTGACAGTAATCTAATAGTAAACTCAAATGGGAGTGTGGACGTTCCTCTCTCTGCGAATGGATCATTTACTGCCTGGGGGAGTGTGAGTCTTAACCGTGATCTGGATACCGATAACTTTAGTACTCCGGCAGTGGTTTTTAGCTACCGACCGGACCTCATTGTGAATATGCCAGATGATATGCGTACATATGCCTTGCAGTGGAGCGAGGTGGTGCCGGGGACGTACGGAGACTGAAAGTCTCCGTAGAAGTTAGTATATAGTTATAGTTTGTGATGTTGGATATGTCATCGAATATAGTGAGGAGAAGCTGGAGCGCGAGCTCTTTGCACAGGGGAAGATTAAGCTGAGAATATAGCTTAGATGCTACTTGAAATAAAAAAGAATGCAATGATAATGATCGTGATGAATAGGCTGCCTGCGGCAATGCCGATCCAACCTCGTCCGTCGTAGTTCATGACTTTGCCGATACCCTCGGCTACCAGGGTAACACCAAATAGTCCGGGGAGGATAAAGATCATGAGGAGGAATTGTGGATCACTAGTATATTGCATATACTTTAATTTACAATTTACAAATTTTCATTTGTTGGTTAAGTAATATTTACTGCCTTTGGTTTGGCCTTTTTTGATAATAAGCTTTTTTTCTACTAGGTCACGAAGATCACGTAAGATGGTGTCCTCGGAGACTCTTGGCAAGAGATCGCGAGCCTCGCTCATGGCTAGGGAGCCGTGACGCTCGAGGTATTCGACTAGTTTGATCTGACGGTCGGAGAGAGCTATTTGTTTGCCACCAATGGTCATCTTGAGTTTGAGATCGAGGGAGAGTTTTTGGACTAGCTCTTTGACACGGCCAAACTCGATGGCGATACCGAGTACAAAGTACTCGAGCCAACCTGTGAGGTCACCACCACTTGACTCGACGGATTTGAGAGCATCGTAGTATCCGGCGGGGCGAGCGTCGTAGTATTCTTCGAGACTAAAGAACTTTTTTACCTCGTAACCCTCGAGAAAAAGCAGGAGCAGGGCAAAAGCTCTGCTAGTCCTGCCATTGCCGTCGACAAAGGGGTGAATGCGGACGAGCTCGTAGTGAAGGATACCTGCCCGCAAAAGTGGATGGACACCCTTCCCCTCATCACTATTGAGCCAGGTAAAGAAGTCGCGCATGACGAGCGGGACTTCGACTGGAGGGGGAGGGCGGAATGTGATCTCGCCGGTTGTGGTGTTTCTGATTACGACTTTGACGGTGCGGTATTTGCCTGCTTCTGCTTCTGCCAAGAGTTTGTCGACTGTCAGGCGGTGGATCTCTTGAAGCATGGCGTCGGTCAAGGGGAGGGCGGACTCGCTATTTTTGCGGGCTAGATCATCGATGTATTCCATGACGGTCCGATAGTTAATGACCTCCTGAATGTCGCGGTCGCGGCCGGTTACCTTGTCCCCACCTTGTTCGATTACTTTTTCGACTTCGTCGATGTTGAGGGCGTTACCCTCTAGGTGAGTCCCGTGATGGATCATGCGTGTGCGGGCATCTAGCTTGAAACGGCGTTCCCAGGCGGGGACTAGGGGTGCATGATTGATGACCTCGCGAGAAGCGTCGATGCGACCTACGCTGCCGAGGATTTGGCTGGTGATTGTAAAGCGAGGGGCATAACTCATGGTGAGTCTATTAACGCATATTTTGCGGTAATTGCAAGAACAGATTGATATGAGAAGGGTAGCTGATAGGTTAATCAGTATTCTGCGGTAGAATATCAGTATGAAGTTTGGAGAGCTAGCGGAATATCTTGAGAGACTTGCGACTACTACCCTTCGCAACGAAATGATGGAGGTGTTGTCGGAGCTTTTGACTACGGTTGACGAGCATGAAGTCAAACAAACAGTTTATTTGGTTTTGGGGAGACTGCGCCCAAAGTATGAAAAACTCGAGTTTAATCTAGCTGAGAAAATGGTGGTGAGGGCGATCGCACAAGCGGTTGCGAAAAGCATAGATCAGGTTGATGACCAGTATAAAAAAATAGGGGATTTGGGGGAAGTGGTCGTTGATTATCGGGGAAAAAGTTCCGATCACTCGCTATCGCAAGGATCGGAACTCACCGTAGAACAAGTGTATGAGGAGATGGTTAAAATTGCGAGTGACTCGGGGCAAGGGAGCCACGAGAGGAAGGTAACGAGACTAGCCAAGCTGATTGGCGAGTTGGATGCTCAAAGCTCTAAGTATGTGGTGAGAATAGTAATGGGTAAGTTGAGACTCGGATTTTCGGACAAGACGATACTGGACGCGCTCTCTTATATGGAGAGCGGGAGCAAGGAGAACCGCAAAAAACTCGATTATCTTTACCAAATTGCCCCAGATGTAGGTGAGCTTGCTAGACTAGTCAAGCTGGGGGGGGTAGCTGGAGCGTCGGGCAAGATTAAGATAGAGCTAGGGAGACCGGTTGCGCCTTCGCTTGCCCAGCGGATCCCGAGCGCAGACGAGATGATCAAGAAAATGGGCAAAGTGATAGCAGAGCCAAAATTTGATGGAACAAGAGTCCAGATACATTTTTCGCGAAATAAAGTTCCGAACACTCGCTTGGCGCAAGGTTCGGAACTAGTACAGACAGGACTATTTGGAAAAGATGAGAAGCCGAGTAGCTGGGTGAGAACTTTTACCCGCAATCTGGACGAGAATACGGAGATGTTCCCTGAGCTTGCCCGGATGGGAGAGCAGACTACGGCTAACGAGCTGATACTTGACTCAGAAGCAGTGGGGTATGACCCGGTGACCGGCAAGATGATGCCATTTCAGATGACGATTACCCGCAAGCGTAAACACGGGGTTGAGGAAGCAAGCAGCACAGTGCCTCTCAAGTTTTATGTATTTGACGTACTGTACCTTGATGGGGAGAGCCTGTTAAACAAGCCACTACACGAGAGACGAGAGATATTAGGAAAAATTATAAAAATTAATGAAAGAATGGAAGAACGGAAGAATGGGGGGGATGTGCTTGTGGTGGACGAGTTGATAGTAACGGAGAGTGCTCGCGAGCTGAGAGATTTTCATAAGCAGCAACTAGATATGGGTCTAGAGGGGGCGGTAGTTAAAAAATATGATGGCGTTTACGAGCCGGGACGGCAAGGATTTAACTGGGTCAAGTTTAAGGAGGAGGAGGGAGAGGAGGGCAAATTATCTGATACGGTCGATGCGGTGGTCATGGGTTACTACGTCGGGAAAGGTAAACGGCAAAAATTTGGACTAGGGGCATTCTTGGTGGGAATAAAAGATAATGATAATGCAAAAATTTGGACGATCGCGAAAGTCGGGACAGGGCTCTCCGATGTGCAGTTTGGAGAACTTTATCAGAGACTGCAAGAATGTATAAGTCGAAAAATTGATGAGAGTTATGTGGTTGATAAATCTTTGTACCCTGATGTGTGGGTCGCGCCAAGAATGATTGTGGAGATAGCAGCAGACGAAATAACCAAGAGTCCTGTGCATTCATCTGGATATGCACTACGGTTCCCTCGTTTGGTCAGATTTCGTGACGACAAGGAGCTAGCCGAGACTACCTCTACAAAAGAGTTACTAGAGATCGCAGGTATTGTATAGTGGAACGTATGTTGGTTACCATGCAAGTCGCACTGCTAATTGTGTTTTGTTTGACCCTAGTCAAGTCTACCGAGATCATCGTGGTTGCGGTACGCAATCTTGCGAGACGCAGTCGGTTGGGTACTTTTTCAGTGACTGCCTTTATTTTGGCTCTAGCTACATCGTTACCTGAGCTAGTCGTGGGGATTACTGCATCTATTGAGGGATTGCCAGAGGTGGTCCTGGGTAATATACTGGGCAGCAATATTGCGGATATCTCGCTAGTTATCGGAGGGGCAGCGATCGCTGCCGGGTCACTACGAGTATCGGGCGCGGCGCTCAAGCGGGATATTTATATGACTTTTGGGGCGGCGATACTTCCGGTACTACTGATTGCTGACCATGTACTTTCGGCGGCCGATGGGTTGGTGCTCCTTGTGGTTTACGTGTTTTTTGTGATGACGATCCTGCGCAAGCATGCGAGAGAAGTAGGAGAGCAGGCGATGTCAGAATCTCCGATGAAGCGACTGCTTTTAACCGTGAGCAAGCGGGGAGGACGGACAGATTTGCTTAAGTTTTTGCTAGGAGTAGGGTTTTTAGTACTGTCGTCACATATGGTTGTGCAGCTAGCTCAGGACATCTCGCTTGGTCTCAAACTCCCAATTCTCCTTGTTGGATTGTTTTTGGTCGCAGTCGGGACGTCTTTGCCCGAACTGGTATTTGAGATGAAGGCAGTACGTGCACACCAAACGTCAATGGCATACGGTGATCTCCTGGGGTCAATCGTGGCTAACGCAACGCTAATAACAGGTGTGAGTGCGGTTATCCACCCTATACGGCTCGATAACGGACTAACACCGTATTACACGGCGATCGGGGTGTTTGTGCTTTTGTACCTTTTGTTTATACTTTTTGGACGGAGCAAGAGTAAGCTAACCAGGTGGGAGGGGATGATCTTGCTTTTTGTATATTTTGGATTTGTAGTAATTGAGCTAGCAAGAGCATAAATAAATGATTTTCCAAAAACACATCTTGCTCGATCGACATTTTGACGGGATGCAGGCATTTTATCTAAATGCGCTACTTCGCTCGGTAGTTTTGGCGATGACAGGGATATTTACACCGATCTTTGTGTACAGCACGATGTTGCCGATACTGAGCGAGAGATGGAAGGCAGTTGCTGCGGTAGCTCTTTACTACATGATTATGCGGGTAACGACCGGACTCCTCGCCATACCAAGCTCTAGAATCATAGAAAAGCTAGGATTTCGGTGGAGTATTTTGGTGTCGGTATTGTTTTTTGCGGGTTATCTAGGAACTATGCTTGTTGCTGCAGGTGACTACCGATACTTGGTTTTGGCGGCTGTACTAACAGGAGTTAACATACCTTTTTACTGGATCGCTAGAAACAGTGCAATTGCGCAGGACTCTAGTACGAGTGAGGTAGGGAGGCAGATAGGATTTTTGGCGAGCTTGGAGAAAGCTGCCGGGATACTGGGGCCTGTTGCGGCGGGGCTGATTATCGAAAGGTGGGGATTTGGGGCGATGTATGCGGCTGCACTCGTAATTATTTTGATTTCGATTGTGCCGCTTTTTTCGATGCCGCATCATACTCACGCTAATGGGGTGAGCCTCAAGGGTTACTGGTACTGGATACGGGATCGGAGATATTTTCATCACGCAGTATCCACGATTTCAGCTGCTTTTGATGACTACGCCGTTATGATCGTCTGGCCGCTTGTCATTGTATTTATGGGGGTGCATTACGGACTTTTGGGTGGAGTGTTTTCTTTGGCGGCGGGGTGCGCGATAGTGTTTCGGTTTTTGTCGGGAATTTTGTTTGATAAGCTGCATAAAAAAGGGGGGTTTGAAGACGAGATTATGTATGGGGTTGCGGTACTGGGGACATCGGCTGTGTGGGTAGCCCGAGTTTTTGTCAGTGGGATAGCGTCGATTTTGCTCTTAGATTCGGTGGGGAATGTCTTTGGGACAACATATCGTAATATCCGCTCTGATTATAACGTGCTGGGAGGCAAGCGAATGCACCAGATTGCATACTATACGTATGTGGAGTTGACCTACAGTGTGGGTGTTTTGCTTTTTTGCGCTGTCCTTTTGGCATCGAGCAGGCTAGGGGTAATGAGAGAGATGATGTTTTTGCTGACCTCGATGTGGGTGGTGTTTTCGATCGTTGCAGCGAGGGAGTCGAACCTTAAATAGGTTTGAGTATTTGGTATTTTGTATTATGTATTATGTATGGGGACAATGACAAATAAAAGATTGAATTAACTAACGAATTAATGAATGCAAGAATAAACCAATGACAGACAAAAAAGATCCAAGCTCGATTGCAGACATCCTCAAAAAGTATGAGCCTAAGCGTGATGGTAAGTATATATCGAGAGAGTTCCAGGATTATGGGTACCGGCTGGCTGTCGAATTAAATGACCTATCGCACAAGTCGCTATATATTAGGATGGCTAAGACAGTGAACCGTAAAATACTAGAGATGGCGAGGAGTTTTTGTGCGGATGCGCCGAATGTAAGATCTAAGGGGAGGCTGTTTATGTGGAAGGTAAAGGAACTGAAAACAGCGTCCAAAAACAAATAATTTTATTGTTTGACATATTTTGCAAACGCCAAAACGGTCTGTCTGCGACTGCTGTCGCAGCGACCTCAGTGCTCAGCCTCAGCCAGGCTTGCGCATGTTTGGCAACTTGAAAATATATCTTCACAATCAATTACTTTAGAGAATTGTAAATTGTAAATTGTTACTTTATAGTGAAGGTATGAACCGGTACATATTTTCTCATTTGCCGATCGCCTTCATATACGGACTACTAATTGCTCTTGTACGTGGTAACTGGTTGCCTTTTGAGCTGTCTGAGATTGTGAGGTGGGTGCTATTTGCTGTGGGGGTGGTAATCGGAGTTTTGATACTTTTTCTCGATAGAGTTGTGTATACGTATAGCTATCCTGAGGAGCAGTTGTCCCAACAGTTTGCCTGGTTTGCCAAAAACAAAAAGTGGATGTCTGGACTGGTACTCCTGGACGCGAGACGAGATGAACAAAACAAACTTACTTTCCGCTCAGCTTTGTTTATGGCGGTGTGGGTACCTCTTGCACTATTCTCTGTGACTTCGACTAGTTCGCTTTTTGGCAAGGGAGTCGTTATGGGACTAATGTTTCATATCCTTATGGATGCATGGAGGATGCAGAAAAGCAATCCGGCACGACTGAATGAGAGGATTTTTTGGCAGATTGCACGTCCGGTTAGACGAGAGGAGCAGGTAGTGTTTTTGACGGTTGTGACAGCAGTGTTTGTGTGGTTTAGCTTTTGGGTAGCATAGGATGAGCTTGCATATATATGGTTTGCTAATTGGGATTGCGATAGTGGTGGGACTCTCGGTTGCCGAGCGAGTAGCACGGGCAAGTGGGCATCAGATTGATGTGTGGGATCCGCTGTGGTGGATGGCGACCCCAGCAGTAGCAGGAGCAAGAGCTTACCACGTAGTTGATAAGTGGTCGTATTATGCACAGAATCCACTAGAGATAATAGATATAGCTGCGGGGGGGCTTGCGATATATGGGGCGATATTTGGGGCAGTTTTAGGACTACTCGCGTATCTTAAGGCTAAATCTAAAAATACCGAGGTAGTGGTGTTTGAGGAGTTTTTTGTTTTTGGGGACGTGTACGCGTTGGTACTCCCACTTGCTCAGGCGATCGGGAGGTGGGGTAACTATGTCAATGGAGAGTTGTGGGGGGTAGCTACAACAGGGACACCGTGGGAGTATCATCCGCTATTTTTGTATGAGAGCGTGCTTAATTTGGCACTATTTGTAATTCTTATTCTTATGTACAGGCGGAAAGTGAGGGGGAGTACGCTAGGGGGGTATCTTGTTGGGTATGGAGTGATTAGAATAGTGCTAGAGCCACTGAGGCAAGAAAGCTTTCGAGCGGGAGGGGTAGCGGTTGCTCAGCTTTTGGGAGTATTATTTGTCATAATAGGAATACTAATACTAGTGAGACGAAAGAGGGAAATATGGTAGAAGAATGTACTAGACTAGCATGCTACCTACAAGGTAAGGAGGGAGGGCTGTCCATACCACTAATTACGATTGCAGGGCTAGTGGACGGGATTAACCCATGTGCAATCGGGATGATGGTGATGCTACTTGGGTATCTACTGGTTTTTGGTAGTGCAAAAACTAATAATTCGGAAAAAGGGATTAGGGAGAGAGTATTAAAAACCGGAATTTTGTATATTGGGACAGTATTTGTAACTTATCTGGTGGTGGGACTATCACTTTATTCTTTTGTTTCGCAGTTTGATCTAACGGGTGGAGCGAGAGTGCTTAACTACATTGTCGCGGGAGCTTTGCTTGTCGCGGGAGTTATCCAGCTTAAAGATTTTGCGGGGATAGAGGGAGGTCCTCATCTACGCATCCCGACCGCTTCGAAAGACAGGTTGATGGGGTTAATAGAAAAAGTCAATTACCCGGCGGTTGTTGTGCTAGGAGTTTTAGTAACGGTCTTGGAGACTCCATGTTCGCTACCTATTTATGTGGGGACAGCAACAATACTCTCCCAGTCGGGGATGGCGTTGCCACTCGTTGGACTGTATTTTATGTACTACAATTTTTTGTTTGTTTTGCCTCTTCTTATCGTTTTGTTGGTTGTTTATAAGGGGAAGAAACTTGTTGCGGTCAAGGAGTGGGAGCACAAGGCTAAACGGTGGATGCATTTGTCACTAGCGATGGTTCTTTTGACGATGGCCGGTTGGTTAATATGGGGGTAAGCAGAACAGAAGCCAAGTAGCTTGTAATGGTTACGAGGATAAAGAGTGGGATGGTTGCGAGATGGAGCGGAGAAAAAACTACATAGACGGCGTAGTGGAAAAGATACATGAGGTAGCTTGTGTGTCCTAGCTTGGTGAGTAAGGGTAGGTGCCAGGTGGGACGGAAGGTGGCTAGGTAGTAGAGAATGATCGAAAAACCGATACCAAACCAAACGTAGGGGGCGACTAAAGTGGGGTGGGCAAGATTGACGAGGACAAGAATGATGAGGCTAGGAAGGATGATGCGCGGGAGAGCTCGTGCCTGAGTTGCGTGGTAACTCATCATCCCTAAAATGTAGATAGCAAGCTGCGCGGGGAGATAGTAATAAAAGAACTCGGATTGGGGTAAGAACCTGGTTACAAAGCGACTAGTGGCCCAGATGAATAAGAAGGCAATCCAGCTTGACTTGGCAGTTTTGAGATACCTAGAGAGAGCCGGGAAAAGAATTATAAAACCCATTTGGGTGGCGAGATACCATCCGCCTGGGACGACGTAGTTGATGTAATTTGGGAATAATCCGTGAGTGAAACTAAGTGTTGTGAGAGTAGCTAACAGAGAAAAGGGTTGATACTTTATAAAAACGAGATAGACAACGATGGCAAGGTAGAAGGCGGGGATAATTCTTATAAATTTTTTGCGATAAAACTCCCAAATAGAGCGAGGGGTATTGAGTTTTTGGTTTTTGACGGCAAGACAGGTAACATAACCAGAGATCACCATAAATAGTTGAACTCCTTTGTCGCCGTTATCGACGATTGTTTGCAGGGTGGGGGAGGAAGACTCTACGAAAAGGCGGGAGTGGATGAGGATCACGCCCAAAATAGCAACGCCCCTGAGAGTTTCGACGTAATTGAGTTTGGTCATATTGATATTGTAGGACATAGTGAGAATAGATTGACAGAGTATACCCTATGGGGGTATCATTAACTTCATAATTATTAATTTAGAATTTACAAATGACAGCATCAGAAGACAAGATTCTAAAACGATTGAAGAGAATACAGGGGCAGGTAAATGGCATCATTAAAATGTACGAAGAATGCCGAGACTGCTCGGACATTGTGACGCAAGTGGCGGCATCGCGGGCAGCGCTGGGGGCTGTAGGCAAAGAGATGCTGACCTCGGAGGCAGTCGCTTGTGCAAGAGCCGACAAACCAGTTAAACTAGATAAGTTATTAAAACAATTAATTAGTCTATAACATGAGCCGCCTACGCTAAGCTACGGCGAGCCAAGGAAGGAAATATATGGCAGGAGTTAATACTCAGACATTTACTGACGATAACTTTGACGAGCATGTTATCAAGAGTGATACACCCGTGATGGTAGATTTTTGGGCGCCGTGGTGTGGACCATGCCAGATGGCAGGGCCGGTTGTCGACGAGCTAGCCGACGAAAATAAGGGCAAGATCAAGATAGGTAAACTTAATGTGGACGATAACCAGCAAGTGGCTGGTAAGTACGGGGTGATGAGTATCCCGACCGTAATCCTTTTTAAGGATGGAAAAGAGGTATCTCGTAAAGTGGGATTTGCGGGCAAGCCGATGTATCAGTCGCTCTTAGATATGGCAAAATAATAAGTGTTTATGACCGCAAACCTACTACCATTTTTTATTGAAACCAGAAATAATTTTCTGTTGAAAATTTTTCCTTTGATCTCGGCCCAGTCGGTCTGTGATAAATTTCATAAAAAAGATAGTAGGCTTGCTGATTTTTCTAAAGGATCAAAATGACACATAAAATTGCAATAATAGGGTCAGGACCGGCTGGATATGCAGCGGCGATCTATACGTCTAGAGCGGAACTCTCGACTGTGATTTATGCGGGTAGTGCACCTGGCGGACAACTAATGAACACGACGGAAGTAGAGAATTACCCAGGATTTTCGGAAGGGATAGTAGGTCCCCAACTAATGGACAAGATGAGGAAGCAGGCGACCAAGTTTGGCAGTAAGCTCGTTTGGGAGACCGTCCTACGCTTAAGCTACGGAGCGGCAGGCCGTTTTGTAGTTGAAACTGACTCTGGAAATAAAGAAGAATATGATGCGGTGATACTCTCGATGGGAGCCTCACCTAAGATGCTAGGGATCGGGGAAGAGAAGTACTACGGGAAAGGATTCTCAACTTGTGCGGTGTGTGACGCGGCGTTTTATAGAGGAAAAAATGTTTATGTGGTGGGGGGAGGAGACGCGGCAATTGAGGATGCATGGGCTCTCACCAAGTTTGCTGAGAGCGTTACGATGCTTGTCAGGCGTGATGAGTTTGCGGCGAGCAAGATTATGCAAAAGAGAGTGCATGATAATCCTGACAAGATCAAGGTAATATGGGGAGCGGAGCTCAAGGAGATACGGGGGGAGCGAGTAGAGGAGCTAGTGATCTCGGTTAAAGGCGAGGAACAAGTAGTCAAAGCTTCGGGGTTGTTTTTTGCAATTGGGCACACGCCAGCTACCAAGTTTCTCTCAAACAGTGAGGTCGAGCTAGATGAAAAAGGATATATTAAAACGGGGATGACATACCCATTGCAAAATACGAAATACGAAATACGAAATACGAGTGAAACGTTGTGGATAGATGGATATCCAACAATGACCTCGGTACCGGGAGTGTTTGCCGGGGGAGACTGCGTAGATTTTCGCTACCGCCAAGCTGCGACAGCGAGCGGGATGGGGGTCGCGGCTGCACTCGACGCTGAAAAATGGCTAGAAAGCAAGTAAACATGTTAACCGAAAACTTACCTGCCACTTTTTATTGAAACCAGTGATATTTTCTTGCTAGAAAATTCACTTTTGATCTCGGCTCAGTCGGCCTGCGATAAATTTCATAAAAAGGACAGGTAAATTTTCTTATATATAGGAGGATTATGAGTGATGTATATCAGGATTCTGTTAGTCTGCACAAAAAGCATAGAGGTAAAATCAAATTAATACCCAAAATGGAGGTAAAAGATCGGCATGATCTTTCACTTGTTTATACGCCAGGAGTTGCGGAGGTGTCGCGCGTGATTGCGGGCGACAAAAATAAGTCATTTGAGCTTACGTGGAGGGGGGAGGTGGTGGCAATTGTCTCGGATGGGACGGCGGTCCTGGGACTCGGGAATATTGGTCCGGAGGCAGCTCTACCTGTTATGGAAGGGAAGGCGATGCTCTTGTCTCGCTTTGGAGGTGTGTCTGCAGTGCCCATTGTCACGACCTCACATAGTGAGAATGAGTTAGTTGATTTTGTGACCAGGCTTGCGCCATCATTTGGGGCGATTAATCTGGAGGATATTGCAGCACCGATATGCATAGCGGTAGAGGATAGATTGCAGAGCCTTGGGATCCCAGTTTTTCATGATGACCAGCATGGGACGGCGATTGTGGTCTCGGCTGCGATACGTAACGCGGCGTGTGTTACCGGGAAGCGATATGAGGATCTTCGAGTTCTTGTTTCGGGGGCAGGAGCTGCAGGACTAGCAATAACACAGATGCTACTTGGCCTTGAGCGAAAAGATGGCAGGCTAGTTAGGGTCGAAGGTGCAGACCATGTGCTAGAGGTGAGACTAGTGGATTCGAAAGGATTAATAAACAAGGATAGGGGTGATCTTTATGGCTGGAAAGGTGAGTTTGCCAGATATACTAATGGGACGGGGGTTACCGGGGGACTAGCGGAGGGAGTAGCTAAGATGGATGTATTTGTCGGGGTCTCGAGGGGAGGGCTTCTCAAACCAGAGATGGTGGCGTCTATGGCAGACAAAGCAGTAGTACTGGCAATGGCTAACCCTGAGCCCGAGATAATGCCTGAGGAGGCAATTCTAGCAGGGGCGTATATCGTGGGGACGGGGAGATCGGATTATCCTAACCAGATAAATAACTCCCTCGCTTTCCCGGGGATCTTTCGGGGACTCCTATCTTCAAGAGCGACCCGGGTTACAACGGGGATCAAGCAGGTCGCAAGCTCTGCCCTAGCCTCGCTAGTCGTCCCAACAAGAGAAAAAATACTCCCGACAATGTTTGATGAGGGTGTTGCAGATACGATCGCACAAGCGGTTGCGGCACAAGCCAAAGTTGAGGGAGTTATCCGCAATGCTTAATCTAGATTTAAGAAAATGAGTGTATAAAGTGTATTATCAAGTAAATATGC
>CAYNKT010000005.1:0-17229 GCA_964397885.1 uncultured Pseudomonadales bacterium | reverse complement strand
TGTTAACTCCGGTTCAAATCCGGATGGGGTCACTTTCTACAAAAACATCTCGCAAAGCGGGATATTTTTGTAAAATGATCCATAGGATCAAACCGGTATTTCAAAAATGTATTACCTCTATATTCTTCAATCCAAAAAAGACAATACTTATTACATTGGCTATACTGCGGATTTGGATAGGCGACTAGCTGAACATAACGCTGGTAAGAATAGATACACCAAAGGTCACCTCCCATACTCAGTTATCTACAAGGAGGTATTTAACTCGATTAAGCTAGTCAAAGAGCGTGAGAAATATATCAAAAAGTACGGTAATACAAAATCATTTTTGAAATCCCGGTTCCCCAGAACACCCTAGTGTTCTGGACTAGTCTCGAAACAAGGTTTCGAGGAAATCCGGATGGGGTCACATAGACTTATAGGTCAAAATGTGTATAATGAGGTGTAATACAAAATACCTCGAACCTTCGGTGATATCTTGATCAAACTCTTGTCAGCTTAAGCGCTCTCTCGATTTGTTTCTGCACCCGTTCGCATAGGACAACCAAATGGTTAACAAGCTCGACGTCTTAGTCGTATACTCTGGCAAAAGCGCAGTTAGCGCAAGCGACCTTAGCTCACCCACGCTCTATCCATTCCCAGGATTTTCCGGTAAATCTAACTACAATCAGTCGTACAGTTACTTTCTTAACACTTGTCAGGCACTCGGTCTCAAAGCTGCTTTTTCTACGTCGAGTGACATCATGGGTGCTGGGCTCTGCAAAAGTTACTGGGAACACGATGGCGTCTCCTGGGGAAAAAATAGCGGGCTTTGTTACTCCCAAAACATCTTTGACAAGCTCTCTCCCTCAAGTAGTCACAAAATTGATCAGCGGGCACTGCTATTCTCCTCCCCGAGCATAGTTCCCTTTAACTCTTTAGAAATTAGCACGATTTTTACCGACAAACTAAAGAGCTACCAAAAACTCTCGTCTTTTGCTATCCCCACAGTCAAGGTAGGTGCCTCGGTAGCTCTCGCCTTGTCCAGTCTTACCTCACTCGTCGCATCGCACCCTCATCGCTCCGACTTTGGCTCTGCCCTAGTTCTCAAAGACCGCTTCGGGGCAGGGGGTCAAGATATTCACTTGATCAAAAGTAATTTTATAAGCAAAATTAAACGGCTTATCAAAGCTAGTCCAAAGCGTAGCTACATTCTTCAGCCGTATCTAGACTTTGACTTGGGCTACAGCTACGGCGAGAAAAAGGTCAGAGCCGATCTCAGACTTATCTACCAAAACACCAAACTAATCCAAACATATATTCGGATTGCCCAGGACCAGTCATTTTTATGTAACCGTCATCAAGGTGGAAATCTTATCTACGTCAAGAAAACTCAAATACCCGCGCTTGTGCTCAAAATGGGTGAGGAGATTAATAATAAACTCAAGGTCAAGCGCGCCCTGTATGCACTCGATTTTGTCGTAAGTAACACTGGTAACTGTTACTTTTTGGAAGGCAACACGGGGCCAGGAATCGACTGGGATTCTAGCCTTACTATCGATGAGCACATGAATAAAAAACTAATTAGAGGTATCGTCCTAGAGCTAGCCAAACGTGTGCGGGCAAATTCGTAGTCTTGCTTTTTTCCCCATGATGAAACATAATAAAGACACACCCATAGGGTGTTTGCTTGTTGACTTAAAAGATAGTTACCTGTTATCATAAGGACCCGTATGTCACAACTACACATTTCAATCAACGCGGAACCAGTTTTTGATCTTGCCGGCATCCCTATTACCAACTCCATCCTTACCTCATGGGCAATCTCAGCCCTCATAATTATCTTTGCCATTGCTGTCTCTCGCAACCTCAAGCTCAAAGGCAAGCTTTCGGGTCTCCAGCTCTTTGCCGAAGTACTAATCGAAGGCCTATACAACTTGGTCGAATCAATTACGGGCTCAAAAAAGGCCCGTCAATTTTTTCCACTCGTTGCGACCTTCTTTATTTTTATAGTTCCCAGCAACTGGTCTGGGCTTTTACCTGGAGCAGGCACAATAGGCTTTACCAGACTCCTCCATGGCAAAGAGACCTTTATTCCTATTTTGCGAGGTCCTACCGCCGATCTCAACACCACGATAGCTCTCGCTGTTATTGCCATGGTCATGGTCCAGTTTTGGGGATTTCGCTATCAAGGACTTGGCTATCTCAAAAAGTTCTTTAACTTTACCAATCCCATTAACGCCTTTGTCGGTATCCTCGAGCTAATTTCCGATCTCTCCAAAATCATTTCTTTTGCTTTCCGTCTTTTTGGCAATATTTTTGCCGGAGAAGTCTTGATTACCGTCATGACCTTCCTCGTCCCAGTTATTGGTCCAATCCCGTTCTATGGCTTAGAGCTTTTTGTCGGGGTCATTCAGGGACTCGTCTTTATGATGCTTTCTACTGTATTTATGAACATGGCCACCTTAGGTCATGGAGACGAGCATTAATTTATTAATAAATAGCCACGAGCTATAAGCTAAAAGCTAAAAAAGGAGAGTATATGGCAGCAGAAGTAGTTGCACAAGTTGCAGAACAAGCAGTACAAACAGCGGGCGCTATGGTCGCTGCACCCGCAGACTTTACCAGTCTAGCCGTCGGTTTGGCAATCGGCCTCGGCGCACTCGGACCCGGAATAGGCATCGGCCTAGTAGGTCTGGGAGCTATGCAGTCTATCGGACGCAATCCCGAGGCAACAAGCAAAATCCAGACCAACATGATCTTGGGTTTCGCCTTTGCCGAAGCACTCGCAATCTATGCATTAGTCGTAGCCCTAATACTCAAATTCGTTTAAGGGGGAACTATGGAAATTAATATTTATCAAGTTCTTTTCCAAGCTTTCAACTTTGGGGTGATCCTTTTTGTCTTGACCAAATTTCTCTACAAGCCAATCCGCAAAGTCCTCGATGATCGTGAGCTCAAAATTAACGCAGGACTCACCGCAGCCGAAAAAAACCTCAAAGCCCAAGCTGAGATCGAGACACTCAAAAAATCTGAGTTGAGTAAGGCCAGGCGAGATGCAGCCAAACTAATCAAAGATGCCGAGCTCACCGCCAAAAAGCAAGGAGAGGTCATTCTCAAAGACGCCAAAGACAAAGCCAGCAAAGAAGCAGCGAGATTGCTCGATGCTGCCGAGAGCTCTGCCAAGAACGTTCGTAAAGAGATGCAGACTTCGCTCAAGGCGCTAGTTATCGAGACAACCGCCAAGCTTCTTGGTCAAGCCCTCTCTGCAAAAGACATCGAACGTATTAACAAAGTAGTGGCGTCAAGTCTCAAATAAGGAACTCTATGAGCCAAACGTTAGTAACCGTCAAATCAGCTATCAAGCCCGACGCAGACTCGCTAAGCCAAATTGCTGCCTTTGCCAAAAAGAAGCTAGGCCGAGAGGTCAAACTAGAAGTTGTCCTAGACAAGGACGTCATCGCGGGCTTTGTAATCGAGATCGCGGGCCTAGAATACGACTACTCGCTGCGTGGGAGCCTTTCCCGCCTGGCAAAAACTTTATAAGAGCTTGAGAGGAAATTTATGTCCGACAATAGCATCAAAGATCTACTCAAAAAAATTAACACCTATACCGACGTGGTCAAAGAAAAAAGCGTTGGTCGTATCGAAAGTGTCGGTGACGGGGTAGCCTACGTCCGAGGTCTTGATAGTGTCATGATGAGTGAGCTTATCGAGTTCCCCGGCGATGTCTACGGTCTCGCGCTCAACCTTTTGCCCGATGCTGTTGGTATCGTCCTCTTGGGTAGTGACAAAAACCTCAAAGAAGGTGACAAAGTCTATACAACAGGCCGGGTTCTCTCTGTTCCAGTCGGCGACGCATTTCAAGGTCGAGTAGTAAACGCCCTCAACGAGCCAATAGATGGCAAAGATGCTCCTATTCCAAGTGACATATATCCTGTCGAACGTATCGCCCCAGGCGTCATTACCCGTGAAAGTGTCACCGTACCTGTACAAACAGGCATCGTGGCCATTGACGCCATGATCCCCGTCGGTCGTGGTCAACGCGAGCTTATTATCGGTGACCGTGGTATCGGCAAAAGTAGTATCGCGCTCACAACCGTCATCAACCAGAAAAAAGAAAACCTCAAATGCATCTACGTCGCGATCGGTCAAAAACGCTCTTTTGTGGCACAACTAGTAACCACCCTTGAAAAATTTGGTGCCATGGAATATACAACAGTGGTCGCTTCTACCGCCTCCGATCCAGCCGCGATGCAGTTTCTTGCTCCCTATGCAGCTACGGCTCTTGGCGAATACTACGCTAATCGTGGCGAGGACGCCCTCATTATCTACGACGACCTCAGCAAACATGCATGGGCATACCGCGAACTTTCCCTCTTACTCAAACGTCCTTCAGGTCGTGAGGCTTACCCCGGCGATGTCTTTTATCTCCACTCTAGACTTCTCGAGCGTGCGATCCGCCTCAACAAAGAGCACGGCGGAGGTAGTCTTACCGCGCTCCCCATAATAGAAACTCAAGCAGGCGACGTCTCTGCCTACATCCCCACCAATGTTATCAGTATCACCGACGGCCAAATTTACCTAGAGTCAGATCTCTTTCACTCAGGTTTTAAGCCCGCCGTTAACGCCGGTCTCTCTGTCTCCCGTGTAGGTGGAGCCGCCCAGATCAAAGCCATGAAACAGGTAGCTGGCAAAATGCGTCTCGATCTTGCGCAGTACCGCGAGCTCGCCGCATTTGCCCAGTTTAGCTCTGATCTGGACGCCAAAACCAAGGCTCAGCTAGACAAAGGAGCCAGGGTCAGCGAAATCCTTAAACAAGGGTGGGACGAGCCCCTCCAGGTTGCCGAACAGGTCATGCTTATTTGGTTAGTTACCGAGGGCTACGCCGGCATGGTCGAGCTTGGTAATATGGGCGAGTGGAAAAACATCGTTCTCAACACTCTTCGATCGGATATGGGTAGTTCACTCATGCGGGATATCCAAAAAGAAGCCAAACTCACAGATCCCATCCTCAAAGAAATGAAAAAACTCGCCGAAACTATCGAACTAGAGACCGAACACCTATCAAATTCGAAAGAGGAGTAGGTACTTATGCCTAGCCTAACCGGAATCAGAAGAAGAATCAAATCTGCAGGAAATATTTCCCAAATTACCAAGGCCATGGAAATGGTGAGCGCCAGCAAGATGCGCAAAGCTCAGGATGCAGCCCTCTCCTCTCGTCCTTTCACTAGCAAACTCGAAGAGATCATGAGTAGAGTAGCCGGTCACGCCGGTGAGTTTACTCATCCTTTGATGGAAAAGCAAAAACATCGTTCTACTGTCATGATGATTGTGGTCGCAACTGACAAAGGTCTCTGTGGTGGTCTCAATGTCAACCTTCTCCGGGCAGTTACAGACTGGGCTAGCCGTACTCCCGACGTCAAGATCGATCTTGTAGGGGTCGGTAAAAGAGCCAAATCAACCATCCCCGGTCGAAGTGTTGACCTTATGGCCAAGTTTCACAGCTTGGGAGAAAATCCCTCATTCGAGGAGACTAGAGCCATCGCTCGTCTTGCGATGGAGTCATTTCTCTCGGGTGCAGTGCAAGAGGTATACATTGCTTATCCCAAGTTTATCTCGACACTACAAAACGAGCCAGTTATCAAGCAGCTACTTCCGATGATTCAGGCGGACTCTGTCGATGTCGTTACCTCAGACTACCAATTTGAGCCAAGTCCACGCAGCCTCATCGAACAACTTGTACCCTATCAAGTAGAGATGTCAATTTACCAAATGCTTATCGAGGCTAGAGCCTCCGAGCACTCCTCGCGCATGGTTGCCATGAAAAGCGCCTCGGACAATGCTAGTGATCTTATCAACAATCTTACACTCGACTATAATCAGGCACGTCAAAGCGCAGTAACCACTGAGCTACTGGACGCGACCACAGCCCGGATGGCACTGCAAGAATAATATGTAAGGGCGATTCCATGTAGTCGCCCGCCCTAAGGAGATAGCATGACAAACACAAATATCGGCACAGTCAAACAAATCGTCTCTGTCGTGGTCGACGTCCACTTTGGCACAGAAGTCCCCGAGATCTACCACGCTCTCGAGATCATAAAAGACAATGGCGACAAGTTAGTCCTTGAGGTAGAGCAACTTCTGGGTAACAATGTAGTACGAGCAGTTGCCATGGGCAGTACCGACGGTCTCAGGCGGGGTATGCAGGTAACTAATACCGGCAAGCCGATCGCTGTCCCAGTAGGACTAGATTCGTTGGGTCGCATCTTTAACGTACTTGGTGAGCCAATCGACAACAAAGGCCCAGTCCAAGCCGAGTACTACGCTCCTATCCATCGTGCCGCTCCCACACTTATCGAGCAAGAGAGTATCCCCCAAATCTTAGAGACCGGTATCAAAGTAGTCGATCTTATCGCTCCCTTTGCGAGGGGTGGCAAGGTTGCAGCCTTTGGTGGAGCAGGTACTGGCAAAACAGTCATCATGCAAGAGCTCATTCGCAACATCGCCGAAGAGCACTCCGGTCACTCGGTCTTTGCCGGTGTCGGCGAGCGTACCCGCGAGGGTAACGATCTCTACCACGAGATGAAAGAGTCCGGTGTTATCAAAAATACCATCATGGTCTTTGGACAAATGAATGAACCACCAGGAGCTAGACTACGCGTCGCACTATCAGGCCTAACCTTTGCTGAGTACTTCCGCGATCAAAAAGGTGAGGATGTGCTCCTCTTTGTCGACAACATTTTCCGCTTTAGTCAGGCAGGTAGTGAGGTCTCGGCGCTCCTTGGCCGTATCCCTTCCGCCGTCGGGTATCAGCCCACGCTTGCCTCTGAGATGGCAGCTTTACAAGAGCGTATTACCAGTACCAAAAAGGGTAGTATCACTAGTTTTCAGGCTGTCTACGTCCCCGCCGACGACTACACCGACCCAGCTCCCGCTACCACCTTTGCTCACCTAGACTCAACGATCGCCCTCGAGCGTGCACTTGTCGAACAGGGTCTCTACCCGGCTGTCGACCCGCTTACCAGTAACAGCAAAATGCTTTCTATAGATGTAGTCGGAGCTGATCACTACGCAGTCGCCCGTGCTGTCCAAAAAGTGCTCCAAAGATACAAAGATCTCCAGGACATTATCGCCATTCTCGGTATCGATGAGCTCTCCGACGTTGACAAAATGACAGTTGCCAGAGCTCGTAAAATTCAGCGTTTCCTTACTCAGCCATTCTTTGTCGCCGAGCAATTCACTAGTATTCCGGGTCAGTACGTCAAGGTGGGTGACACCATCAAAGGCTTCAGGATGATTCTCGACGGGGAGCTCGATCACATCCCCGAGCAAGACTTCTATATGAAGGGTACCATCGACCAGGTTATCGCCGACTACGAGAAAACCAAGTAGCCACAAATTACGCGCTATGAGCAATAACTTAACTTTAGATATCGTCACTCAGGAAAACAGTCTTTTACGTGTGGAGGCGCGCTCAATTACCGTCGACACAGCCTCAGGCGAAATCACTATTCTCCCCGGTCACATCCCGCTTGTGACCAAACTAACCGAAGGCCTCTTGCGCTACACCGATCCCGCAGGCAAGCAAGATGTAGTTGCAGTTTTTGGCGGATTTCTCGAGCTAGACACTGACGGGGTCTGCTCAGTACTTGCCGACTCTGCCGTCCGTGCAGACGACATCGATCTGGCCAAAGTCGAAAACGCCAGAAAAGAAGCCGAAGACGCACTGAAGGACAAGGGCCGCGAAGCAGAGTTCACGCTCGCCGAGGCAGCTCTGCGCCATGCAGCGCTCGAGCTACGTGCCGCCAAACACAAATCCCGCCACGCCCAATAATTTTCCTTTTCTCCTATATACTATATACTAGAAGCTAGATACTCCGAATATATACCGAAATTAGTTTGGGTTGTACTGGAAATAATATGGCGAAGTCTTTAATCAAAGTACTCGGTATCGATCCAGGCACCCACCGCATGGGTTGGGGAGTAGTCACGGGGAGTCCGAGTGAGCAGCAGCTACTAGACTCCGGCTGTTTTGAGTTTAAGGTAGGTACAGAGCCCGCAATTTACTTGCCTTCGATCTACAACCGGCTTAACGAGTTAATATCCAAGTACTCCCCTGATCTGCTAGGCATCGAGACACTCCTTTTCCAAAAAAACGCCAAGACTGCAATCACCGTTGCCCAGGCTCGTGGCGTCGTGCTGCTTGCGAGCGCCAAGAGCAACGTCCGAGTCATAGAGCTCGCCCCCAACACGATTAAGTCAGCCGTAGCTGGGTATGGTAGCGCAGGCAAGCGTGAGGTAGCAGATATGGTAGGATTACTATTGAAAATAGATACAAAAAAACTACTCGACGACACAGCCGACGCACTCGCCGTCGCTCTCGCGGCTATCGTTACATATCGACTTAATACTTAATGACTAATACTTAATACATATGATCGCATACTTAGAAGGCACCATTATAGCTCACTCAGACACAGGCATTGTCGTCCAAGTCGGCTCAGTCGGCTACGATGTCATGAGCTCCCGCCTCAAGGACAGAGCTGTCGGAGAGTTTGTCTCGCTTTATACCGCGCTTCACGTCGGCGGTGACAATCAGCCCATCCTCCTTGGCTTTGGTTCGCTAGAAGAGCGATCTATCTACTGGCGCCTTATCAAAGTCCCTGGAGTCGGACCCAAAACTGCTTTACGCATCGTCGAATCCGCGTCGCTCGACTCACTCAAACGAGCAATTGTCGAGGGAGATTACACATTTTTTACTCGCGTGAAAGGATTGGGTAAAAAGAATGCACAAAAAATCATTCTCGAGCTCAAAAATATCTTGGTTGATAGCGTTGGAGGGGGTAGTCCTCGCAACCAGGTTCTCTACGATGCTCTCCACTCCCTCAAGTTTACCAGTCAAGAGATCGACCACGCCGTCAGTAAGCTAGATTTGACCAACCTCTCCGATGATCAAGCGATCAAACTTATTCTTCAGTCAATGGGCAAATAATATGGACAATACCAGGGTCATGCAACCAGAGAGTCTCGATAGCGATGTGGCGCTAGACAATAGTCTTAGACCCAAAAAACTGAGCGACTTTGTCGGTCAAAGGCTTGTCAAAGAGACTCTTCAGCTAGCCCTTGACGCTGCCGTCAAACGGGGAGAGCCCATCGATCACCTCTTGCTCTACGGGCCACCAGGTCTAGGCAAAACTACCCTTAGCTACATTATAGCCAGCGAGCTAGGCAGCAACATCCATGTTACCTCAGGCCCCGCTATTACCCGTGCCGGCGATCTCGCCTCCCTTCTCACCAACCTAGAGTCAGGCGACGTCCTCTTTATCGACGAGATCCACAGAATCAATAAGAGTGTCGAGGAGACGCTCTACAGTGCCATGGAAGAATTCCGCCTAGATTTAATCCTAGGCAAAGGTCCGGCTGCCAGATCGGTGAGTCTTGAGCTCAAACCCTTCACCTTGGTTGGTGCGACCACCAAGTACGGCGCACTTACCTCGCCCCTTCGGAGTCGCTTTGGCATCGTCCAAAAACTATCTTTTTACGAAAGTAGCGAGATCAAAGATGTCATCACTCGCTCAGCCAAGCTTCTCAAGGTCAAGATTAGTCCCGACTCCGCCGGAGAGCTTGCGGCAAGATCCCGTGGCATCCCCCGTATCGCTAACCGCCTGCTAAGACGCGCCAGGGACATGGCAGAGGTTAGGTTTGGCGGCAGTATCGACATGAGCGCCCTCCGAGAGACTTTTCGTTTACTCAAAATCGACGAACTAGGTCTAGACGAGTCGGATCGCCAAGTGCTCAGGACTATTATCGAAAATCACCGCGGTGGTCCTGTCGGCGTTTCTACGATCGCCAGTACCATGTCCGAGGATGTCGAGACGATCGAGGAGGTCTACGAGCCCTTTCTCATGAACGCCGGTCTCCTCAGTCGTACCAAGGCGGGTAGGGTAGTCACCGACCGTGCCTACGCCCACCTAGGACTCACCAAATGAGAAAATCCCTTCTTATTCTATATTCTATAATCTACATTCTATATTTTGCGCCGAAGGCGCAGGCGATTTACGACCCCCTCTCTGTTCCCAACAACAAAGTAGGTGTTCATATTCTCAGTACTGACGAAGTAGGGAATGCCGCCAAGCTAGTTAACGCAAGCGGTGGAGACTGGGGCTATGTCACTGTGCCGATACAGCCTGGAGACCGCGACAAAATCAAGTGGCAGGCTTTTATGCACGAGTGCCGCAACCTGCACATCATCCCCATTATCCGCATTACCACGATTCCCCTGGGCGGAACGTGGATCGAAGGTCGCGACACCGATCTCGTCGACTTTGCCAACTTTTTAACCGAACTAGACTGGCCGGCAAGCAATCACTACATCGTCCTCTTTAACGAGGTCAACCAGAGCGAAGAATGGGGTGGTATTGTCGACCCGGGCGCCTACGCCCGCATCGTCAAAAACGCCAGTTCAATCTTCAAGTCCCGCAGTCCCGACTTTTTTATCTTAGGTCCAGCCCTTGACTCCGCGCTCCCCAACTCTGATACCAGCATGAGTGCCGCTACCTATCTCAAAGCCATGGAGAACGCCGACCCAGGTGTCTGGGAATACTTTGATGGCTGGGCCTCCCACAGCTACCCCAACCCAGGATTTGCCGCGAGTCCCAGTAAAACAGGGTGGACAAGTATAGTGAGCTATCGAACAGAGACAGCAACTCTTAGTGTTGCCGCCAAACCAGTCTTTATCACCGAAACTGGTTGGGACATTACCGCCGTTCCCCCCGCACGTCTCGAGTCATATTGGCGCCAAGCCTGGAGCATCTGGAACAACGATCCGGTAGTTGTCGCCGTTACCCCTTTTGTTCTCTCAGGGGGAGATCAATTTCGCGCTCTTAGCTTGATTGACACTTCAGGCAACAAGTCCGCAAGCTACCTTGCGCTCGAAAACCTTGCCAAAACCAAAGGCGAGCCCAGGGTTGGCCAAACTGAGGTACTAGAGTCCAACTCGCCGACCTTAGCGACCGTTAGCGGTCAAGCTCAAATCCACCAAACTCCTGACTTCTTACTAAAAATTGAAAACTTTTTTCGCAAACTTTTCAATCTACTCCCACGAGGTTATATTCAGGTAGTAGGTAATACTATCGAGATCGAGGTCGCAGGTGACAAAAATACCTGGTCTCAGGGCCTGTCCGGTCGAGAAAGTCTCGCAGAAAATCATGGTTTGTTTTTTGTTTTTCCAGTTAAGCACGTTCCCCAGTTTTGGATGAAGGACATGAACTTTGCGATCGACATGATCTGGATCGACGGCAAGGAGATTATCGACATTACCGCAAGCGCTCCTGTACCAGAGCCCGGTAGCAGCCTCCCGACCTTCTCCCCAAGCGGTCAGGTTGACAAAGTTCTCGAGGTTCCGGCCGGTTACGCCGAGTCTCACAACATTCAAATAGGAGATTCAGTCTCCTACATCTATTAATTATGAGCTATAAACTATCTATTTTCCACGGCGATAACCTGGGTGCATCAAGACTTGCGCTCAACTCGCTTCTCGACTCTTACAAAGCACAAAACTACGAGGTACAGTTTGTCAAAGGGGCTGCAGTCACAGCTCCTGAGCTTGATACACACCTTTCTTCCGAAAGTCTTTTTTACAAACAGGTTTTAGTCATCGAGGGTTTATTAACGAGGCCATTATCAAAGCTCAAAAACACTTGTCTCAAAGCGCTGCAAGACTACCATGGCAACAAACCCATAGTCATCTGGGAGCCCAAAGAAGCAAGTCGAGCCATGCTTAACAAGCTGCCAGGTGCAAGGGTTATGCTCAGCAAGACGCCTGCTCCGGTTTTCCGCTTACTAGAGACTCTTACTCCAACAAGCAGGCGTGTCTCCTTGGCTCTCCTTCACGAGGCAGCCGCCTATGCCGAAGAGGGGTTTATTTTTATTATGTTCGCTAGACACATTTCAGACCTGTTGGTAGCTAAAAGCGGGGATACCAGCAAGCTCTTGCCATGGAAAAAATCCAAAATTATTGCCCAAGCAACCCTGTGGTCAGAGCCCGAGCTCCTCGCCCTTCACCAAGCTCTTGTTAAGATCGATTTCTCTCTCAAATCTGGGCGTACCAAGCTCAGTTATCTCGCCTCACTTGACATTCTACTAACCACTTTACTAAGATAAAGTCCTTGTTTACTAAAAGGAGGCATATGAAAGTAGATCACGATATTTTCAAGGCTTACGACATTCGAGGAATTTGGAACAAAAACATTAATAACGAGCTAGCCTATCAAATCGGTCTTAGCTATGCACACTATGTTAAACCCCAAGGAGAGGTGCTTGTAGGGGAGGATGTCCGACTACACTCTCATGAGTTAAAGGAGAGTTTGATAAAAGGACTACTAGATGCTGGTATAAATGTGCTCGACGTAGGTCTTATTTCTACAGACATGTATTATTTTGGAGTCGGTAACTACAAAACAGCTGGTGGCATTCAGGTTACAGCCTCACACAATCCATCCGAGTGGCACGGCTTCAAGATGGTGAAAGCTGGGCCAGTTGCTATGACACTCGAAGATGGTATTGGTCAGATTCGCGATCTTATTGAATCGGGTAATCTTATTCCGTCCCCTGTAAAGGGCAATTTACGCAAGTTAGATATCCTTGATGATTTTGTAGATTACATTCTTGGCTGGATCAAAGACATCGACATCAAATCACTTAATATTGTCATTAACCCTAATTTTGGATTTTCAGGCAAAGTCTTTGCGAGAATTGTTGAAAAAGGACAATTACCACTCAAAGTGACCACGATAAATGGTGAGCCAGACGGCAATTTCCCCAAAGGCAGGCCAGATCCATACATACCAGAAAACAGGGCAGAACTATGCAAACTTGTGTCATCCACAGAAGCCGATCTTGGTATTACTTGGGATGCCGATGCCGACCGTGTTTTTTTTGTCACCGAAAAGGGAGATTTTGTTGACCCCTATTATCTAAATACATTACTCATCAAAAACATGTTAGGTAAATTTCCAGGTGCCTCGATCGTCTATGAGCCTCGCTATCAATGGGCCACTCTTGAAACAATCACGCAATTTGGTGGAGTCCCAATAGAATGCCAGGTCGGTCATTCCTACATTAAACAAAAAATGCGCGAAGTCGATGCTGTTTTTGCCAGCGAATCCAGTGGTCACACCTACTATCGTGACTTTTGGTACGCCGACTGTGGCATGATTCCCGTAATGCAGATGCTTGCGTATCTCTCAACTCACACCGAGGCTCTATCGCATGCCGTGCAACCAGTTTTAGATAAATATTTTATTTCAGGTGAAATCAATTCAGAATTAGATGACAAAGTCGGTAAAATGAACGAAATCGCTGAAAAGTACAAAGACGGAAAACAATCTAGGTTAGACGGCGTCGCCGTAGAATACCCTGACTGGCGCTTCTGCGTTAGGCCAAGTAACACCGAACCACTACTTAGATTAACACTCGAAGCCAAAACACAACAACTTATGGAACAAAAGCGCGACGAAGTGCTTAATCTGATAAGATCATAAATATATGCCACTACTAGACTCACGCCAAGAAATAGAGAAAATAGACAAGCACAAGCTGCTTGCGTCGATCGAACAACTCCCCGCTCAGATCCAAGACGCCTGGCAACAAGTCGAGGCTCTAGTTTTTCCAGACTCATATCAGAGCGTCAAGAACGTCGTGGTTTCTGGTATGGGTGGCTCGGCTCTCGGCGCATGGGTACTCAAGTATTTATACAAAAAAGAGCTTCAAGTTCCCTTCGAGATTTGTTCAGACTACATCTTACCGGGATACGTGAGTAGCGATACCCTAGTTGTACTCAGTAGCTACTCCGGCACCACCGAAGAAACCTTGGCAGCAGGCGTACGTGCCACGGAGCTCGGCGCGAAAGTCGCCGTAATTACAAGTGGCGGCAAGCTACTTTATGAGGCATTGCACAACTCCTGGCCGGTGTACAAGATTGACCCTAAACAAAACCCAAGCGGCCAGCCCCGCATGGCTATTGGCTATGCAATCATGGGTCAACTTGCCTTTTTTAGTAAGCTTGGACTCATTAACACCTCTCTGCAAGACATCCTCAATCTAGTCGACAATCTCGAGGAGTTAGTCAAGCGGCTCACGGTCGAGCAAGTTGGTCAAAACACCGCCAAGCTTCTCGCTTACCAGGCATTTGACAAACAGATCATTCTTATTGCCGCAGAGCACCTCATTGGTGGGGTCCACGTGACAAACAACCAGCTTAACGAAAACGCCAAAACCTTGACCGCTGAGTGGCACCTCCCCGAGTTCAATCATCACTATATGGAGGCTCTTAGCTATCCCGCCCGCCTCAAAGAGGATGTGCTCTTTCTACTATACCAAAGCCAACTCTACTCAAAAGAGCTTGTCAAACGTGTAGAACTATCCCGCCAGGTCATAGAAAAAATGGGGTTTGAGTGCCAAGTAGTTACCGCAACAGCACCCACCAAGCTCGAGCAGATTTTTGAGGTAATTACGCTTGGAGCTTTCGTCAATTTTTATCTAGCCATGCTTTACAAGATTGATCCAGCCCCGATCCCCAACGTCGACTGGTTCAAATCCGAGATGAAGAAATACCCTACAGGGACCGTCCCCGTAGGTCAATAATCCATGTCAATCATCTCGTTGTAAACAAGTTTCAAATCTCCTGTTTCCTCAACAAAGCTCTTGTAAGAATTAGGCCCGTGACTTGCAAAATAATGGAGAATATCATCCGTCTTGACCCAGCTTTGCTTAAACTTTCCCAGGTAGTTCCCATACGAAGAATACTTATAGTTAGTCAGACCTTCAAGGACCGTCCCCGTAGGATGGTCAGGCAGAGGATTTCTATGAATATATTTACTCAAATAAATAAACTGCATTTCACTGTTAACTCTAACAGCCTTATATCTACCCTGAAATAAACTACCTACTCGACTGTACTTCTTATTAAAATACATCACGTACTTGGTCATTGATGCTCTCATAAAATTCTCCATAGAACGATCGTCGACTTGTTTAATTAATATATGAAAATGATTAGGCATTAGACAGTATGTGTGTAGCTCAATCAAACTATGAAAATTTTTATAAATTCTCGATGGGGCAATTGTGTGTCCTTCTTCATCCTTCAAGGACCGTCCCCGTAGGTTAGGTGGATCCAGATAAAGCTTCAAATAACTCAAGAACTTCTTATAATCATCTTGATCTACAAAGATATCTCGTTTTTCGACACCTCGATTATATAGGTGATAAAACTCACCAGCGCCATATTCCTTTACTCTATTTTTGCTAGTCATATCTAAGCACCTACAGGGACCGTCCCCGTAGGGTTTACAGACTTCAATATACACTCTATTATAGATATATGCCCAATTCAAAGTTTGTCCTATGGTTTAACGAGATTAACAAAGACGACATCCCTAGTGTCGGTGGCAAAGGCGCTAATCTCGGCGAGATGACAGGTGCTGGGTTCCCTGTTCCCGAAGGCTTTGTTATTACCTCTTCTGCCTACGTCCACATGATCGAGGAAAATAGCCTCGAGCCCAAAATCCGCGCCATCCTCAAAGATCTAGATGTCGAAAACCCCACAGCGCTGAATCGGGCAAGTCAACAAGTCCAAAAAGTTATCGAGGCTTCTCCCATCCCCAAAAACATCGAGGAGCAAGTTTTTGCGGCATACGACCAACTAGGTCGCGATCCCTGGGTAGCGGTACGAAGCAGCGCAACCGCCGAGGACTTGCCAGAGGCTAGTTTTGCCGGCCAGCAAGAAACCTACCTCAACGTCAGAGGCGACTCGTCTCTCCTAGTGCACGTTCGTATGGCTTGGGCCTCACTATTTGAGCCTCGAGCTATCTACTACCGTGCTACCAAAGGCTTTGACCACTTTAAGGTCAGTCTCGCCGTCCCGGTTCAGCGGATGGTTCAGTCTGACATTTCGGGCATCATGTTTACGGTTAACCCAGTAACTAACGACAAGAGCAAAATCGTGGTCGAAGCAATCTGGGGTCTAGGCGAAAATATTGTCCAAGGAGCCGTTACCCCAGACCACTACGAGATAGACCGCATTACCTGGGAAGTTAGTAATGTTAGGTCGGTTGATCAAAAAATCGAGATGGTCAAAAAGGGAGAGCGGACATACGATGCCAAAGTCCCGCGAAGCCGTGTCAAAAAACGCAAGCTCACCACCGAGCAAGCTGTCGAAGTCGCCAAAATGGGCAAAAAACTCCATCAACACTACTTCTTCCCCCAAGATATCGAGTGGGCAATCGAAAACGGCAAGCTCTACATCGTTCAGACCCGCCCCATAACCACGATCGAGGCAACAAACAAGGTCACCAAAGAAGTCAAGGTTGCGGGAGTCCCCAAAGGCAAACTCATCCTCGAAGGCCAGACAGCGAGCCCAGGTATCGCGACCGGTATTGTTAACGTGCTCAAATCAGCCCGTGAAATCACCAAAGTCAAACAGGGCGACATCCTCGTGACAGATATGACCACACCTGACTTTGTTCCCGCGATGAAAAAAGCAGTTGCTATCGTCACCAACAAAGGTGGCCAAACCAGCCACGCTGCCATAGTCAGCCGGGAACTAGGCGTGCCTTGTATCGTAGGCACGAAAACCGCGACCAAAGTCCTCAAACAGGGTAGGGTAGTGACAGTCGACGCAAGTGCCGGCAAAATCTACGAAACCAACCTCAAGCCTAGCTCTGTCAAATTTACTCCCAAGCCAGAGACTTTTTACAATCCCGACGCTCCCATAGTCAAGACCGCAACTAAAGTCTATCTTAATCTAGGTGAGCCTGAGCTAGCAGCCGACCTAGCCAAACGCAACGTCGATGGGGTTGGCCTCCTACGGGCTGAGTTTATGATTAGCGGTATCGGTACTCACCCCAAAAAGCTGATCAAAGATAAAAAAAGCCATGTATTTGTCGACAAACTTGCAGAAGGGATGGCAGAAATTTGCCGCGCTTTTGACCCCCGTCCCGTTGTATACCGAGCAACCGACTTTAAGACAAACGAATATCGTCACCTCAAGGGAGGCGAAGCCTACGAGCCAGAAGAAAGTAACCCCATGCTCGGGTTCCGCGGCGCCTGTCGCTACATTAGCGACGCCGAGGTTTTTGAGCTCGAGCTCAAGGCCATTAAAAAAGTCCGCAACGAGATGGGCTACAAAAACCTCAGTCTCATGATCCCCTTTGTGCGAAACGTCCACGAAATGAAAGAAGTCAA
>CAYNKT010000004.1:1827-21161 GCA_964397885.1 uncultured Pseudomonadales bacterium | reverse complement strand
TAAAGCGCTACGTGAGCTGGGTTCAGACCGTCGTGAGACAGGTCGGTCTCTATCCTCTGTCAGCGTTGGAATCTTGAGGAGAGTTGCCCTTAGTAAAAATTGCTACACTTCGCAGTAATGCGATGTTGAAACATTTGCCCAAATCGGTGAAATCCTTTACACTTATAGCCGTGGTCCCATGGCTGTAGAGGACCATACCGAGGGAAGACAAGTGCACGCATATACGAGAGCATACTTAGCAGGATTAATCGATGGAGATGGTAGTATCATGCTCCAGCTCAAACCACGTACCAATTCCAAGTTTGGCATTCGTGTCAAAACAACACTTGTTATCTATCAAGATAGTAAGATGATAAAAGAAATGGAGTGGTTACAACAAGAGTTGGGTGCGGGATACATATACGAACGAAATGATCACATCATCGAAATTCGTATTGAGGGCCATCAGAGAGTGAAAGAAACACTTGCGATACTTAAGCCTTATATTAGGTTTAAGAAAAAACAAGTTACTCTTATACTCAAAGCCATCAAAATTTTGCAACATGGTATTAATTTCAAAAAGGATTTATTATTAGTCGCAGACTTAGCAGATCAAATAGCTAGCTGTAACTACAAAAGTTCTACAAGAAAATATACCAAAGAGTATGTTATGCAGCACGTGTCCCCGTAACGACTGGAGTCTACGATTTCGCTAAGCGAATATCGGGACAAAGATAGAGGTATTGGGATTAAAATCCCAAATTAAGCCTTTATAATACGGCAAACATCCGCCTTAGGCGGATGAAGGTATAGTCTACACATCTAGTAATAGGTGAGTTTGTGACGAGAGGACCGGGGTGAGTCAACCGCTAGTGTTCCTGTTGTCGCCGTCAGGTGCACCGCAGGGTAGCTACGTTGATAAGTGATAACCGCTGAAAGCATCTAAGCGGGAAGCATACTCCAAGATGAGGATTCCTTTCCGACGCAAGTCGGAAGAAGACCCCTGGAAGACCACCAGGTAATCGGCGGGAGGTGTACGCACAGCAATGTGTTTAGCCAACCCGTCCAGTACAATCTTTATTGTATTGGCCCTTTTGCAAATTCTGGACTTGTCCGGAGCTTGTCGAAGGAGACGTATAGTTCGAATGAGTAGTGATACTAAATTTTTGCTAACGTTAGGATGATTTCTTTACTCTTCACTTTTTAAGGCGCAAAGTGCCTTAACATAGACGACGACAATGTTCCGGTGATTGGAGCGGTGTGGAACCACCTCTTCCCATTCCGAACAGAGCCGTGAAACGCATTAGCGCTGACGATAGTATATGGGCAACTGTATGCGAAAATAGGTCATCGCCGGAACAGTGTCGCCGTCTTATCTCTCTTTTCATTTAATCTAATCTCTTCATTGACAACTTTAGTTAGTTGTGTCACAATCCAACCTATAACTCATACTAGATTGCTCCGAGTTTAGTTGAGATATACAACCCAAAATTCTGTCCAAACTTACTCGTATTCATGGAATATAGCCGTGAATAGGAGTATGTTTTGCAGCTTGTAATACAAAACTACAAAGGACTCATATATGGCTCGGAAAGGCTTATCGATTATCATTCCGACCCTCAATGAGTCCTCGCTAGTCAAGCCGCTCATTAAAGCCATAGTTCAAGCCTTTATTCGTACTTCCTACAAATACGAGATTATCGTCATTGACGACCACTCAACCGATCAAACTGCCCGCGTAGTGAGAGCCTGTTCCCGTTATTATCCAGTCACGTTCTACACCAAGACTGGCAAAAAAGGTAAGGGCTACTCTGTCATGCAGGGATTTGCCTTGTCGCAGTATGAGTTCGTTGCGATAGTTGACGCCGACATGGAAGAGAGTATCGAGTTTTTGCCCCAGCTTTTCCGACTTGCCACTCGTCATGGATATGCATGCGGCCAGGTGATGTCTCGTGAGTCTACCAAACAGTTATCACTAGATAGTTGTGTTGGTCCCAAAATATTTGGTAGCGAAATATACGCCTACCTAGACCTTAGGTCAGTCCGCGCATGGGGGATAGAACGTCAGCTTGAGGTAACTGCAACAAATCTTGGCTACAAGGGTTACCGACTTGAGCTACCTCTCGCGCATTCTCACCGTCAAAAAGGCCTGACTACCCGCATAACTCGCCTACTCGAGCTAAGTTTGACGCGGCTACGCCTTAGGTTTAGACGTCCAGTTTTCTCGTTTCTCTCAAAGAAGCACACCATGCTTGGATCAGGTGTGATATTTGATCAAAAAAAGTACATCACCCACTCAACACTTCCTCCCGAAAGTTCGGCAATCCGTACCTTTTGGCCTTGGCAAACTACAATCTTGGTTTTGCTTGCCTCACTTCTTGCAGTCGGGCTCGTCGCTGTCCCCCGTCTCACTATGGTCATTATTACCTCGCTACTTAGCTTTGTTTACTTGCTTGACGTTTTCTTTAATTTTTATGTCACCCTCAAAAGTCTCCATTTCCCTCCCGAGATCAAGATTATGCCCCGTGAGCTAGCTGCCCTTAAAGATAGCACCCTCCCTCGCTACACCGTACTCTGTCCGCTCTACAAAGAAGCCCGCGTGCTCCCTCACTTTGTCCGCTCCATGAGCAAACTAGATTACCCCAAAAACAAGCTCGAAGTTCTACTTCTCCTCGAAGCAGACGATCAGGCAACTATTAAAGCAGCACGCAGTCTCCACCTCCCAGACTATTTTCGTATCCTTACTGTCCCCGCGGGGTTACCCAAAACCAAGCCCAAAGCCTGTAACTATGGACTTTCACATGCTCGTGGAGAGTACATCGTGATATATGACGCCGAAGACAAGCCCGATCCACTTCAACTCAAGAAAGCGTACCTAAGTTTTCAGAGATCAGGCCCCCAAACCGTTTGTCTCCAAGCCAAGCTCAACTACTACAATCCGCACGACAATCTGCTTACCAGACTCTTTACAGCCGAGTACTCACTTTGGTTCGACGTCATTTTGCCGGGACTACAATCCATTAATACCACCATCCCCCTTGGCGGAACTAGCAACCATTTTCGTAAGTCTGTCCTGCATGAGCTACACGGATGGGACCCATTTAACGTTACCGAAGACGCCGATCTCGGATCCCGTTTGTTTGGCGCCGGTTATCAAACCGCGATTATCGACTCAACAACTCTCGAAGAGGCAAATGGGAATTTTCGTAACTGGCTTAGGCAACGGTCAAGGTGGCTCAAGGGATACATGCAGACCTATCTCGTCCATATGCGTCGCCCCAGAGAGCTGTTTAGAACGCAGGGTATTCACGCCCTACTTTTTCAATTAATCGTGGGAGGCAAAATAGCCTTTGTCCTGATTAACCCATTTTTGTGGTTGATGACCATCTCCTATTTTGTCCTATACCCACTTGTTGGTCCAGCAATAGAAGCAGTCTATCCTCCGATCGTGTTTTACATGGCGCTATTCTCGCTCCTTTTTGGCAACTTCCTTTCGCTCTACAACTACATGATTGGTGTTGTCAAGCGAGGTCACTGGAACTTGGTCAAATATGTCTACTTAATTCCTCTTTATTGGCTTGGTATTAGTTATGCTGCATCTATCGCCCTAACTCAGTTATTTTTCAAACCTCACTATTGGGAAAAGACTATCCACGGACTTCATCTCGACAGACAAAATCTGCGAGCTGCAGATAATCTCAAAAAAGCCGATCTACTCCGCTCCCGCGCCCGCCGTGTCCAAAAACTTGCCGATCTAGTATCTACGGGCTTTTCTGCGGGGGGCGTCATGGTCTTGGCTGCCATTTTTGGCAACTTTATGAACTTCCTCTATAACGCCTATCTTTCCCGCAACCTCGACCTCGTGGCATTTGGAAATATTAGTTTATTTAGTAGTTTCTTCTATTTTTCCTCGGTCCCAGTCTCCGCACTTTCGCGCTCTACAACTCACCAAACAGGTTACTTGCTTGGGAAATATGGATATGCTGTTAAGCGTTTTTGGTCAGGACTTAACGGCCGTGTGCTAAGGTACTCAATTGTTTTGATGCTCCTATGGCTCTTGGTGTCACCGTTCCTGCAGACCTTTTTCCGTGTCGACAATCTTACTCCATTTTTCCTCTTTGCCCCTGTTTGGATCCTTTCGATTTATAGCTCCGTTAGCGGGGGGTTTTTGAGTGGCAATTTTCTCTTTGGGACTCTCGCTATTTCAACCGTCGTCGAATCACTGACCAAATTTGGTTTTGCGGTACTCTTAGTCGAGCTAGGGCTCAGTGGGTACGTCTATGCTGCAACAGCCCTATCGCTAGTGTTTGTTCTCGCTGTTGAGTTTGGCAGGGTAGCCCGGATTCCAGAGCAAAAAAAATCTACAAAACTTACGGCGTCTGACATCAGCTTCCCGGTCAAGTTTTTTTGGAGCTCTATTCTTACAACTCTTACCAAAGTTACCTATCTCAGTCTCGACATTGTGTTAGCCAAACACTTTCTTAACCCAAGCGCCGCCGGTGCCTATAGCTATCTTGCCCTCGCGGGCAAAATGGTCTTTTATCTAGGCTCGATGTTTAGCCAATTCTTGATTCCCTATGTAAGCCGTGATCTAGGCAAAGGCAAACATCCCCGTCAATCATTTTTACGCCTGCTTAGTCTAGTGGCTTTGGTTCATCTTGTTGGCGTCATTGTCTTTGGGTTATTTGGGTCGTTCACTGCGCCTCTCTTGTGGGGCGAAAACAGCCAAATGATAATCCGCTACCTACCGCTATACACAATCGCCATGTCACTCTTTAGCTTGACCTCCTTTGTGATCACCTATCATCAGCTACGGGGTAGATACCTATTCCCCGTTCTGGGCTTGGTTCTTGGTTTGTTACAAGTTGCCGGAATGTTCCTCGAGCATAGTAGTCTCGGAGAGTTAGTCGCGGTAGTAGGTATCTCGGGAGTTATCTCATTTGTGGTCGTACTTCTAGCCACTCTCTACTACAAGTCTGTTCAGAGTCTTTTACAGGCAGCGATTGACTTCCTTGGACTTTTTAAGCCACTCCCACCACTATCGCCGCTACCCTCAGGCAAACTCAGGATCTTAATATTCAACTGGCGCGATACTAAGCATGTCTGGGCAGGAGGCGCCGAGACCTATCTCCACGAACTTGCACGCCGGGCAGTAGACTCGGGTCATCAGGTCACCATCTTTTGTGGAAACGACCGCAAAAGTCCAGTTCACGATGAGGTTAATGGCATTCGCATTGTAAGAAGAGGTGGATTTTATCTTGTTTACTTTTGGGCTTTCCTCTACTATCAGTTCCGGCTACGTGGTCGTTTTGACGTTATCGTAGACAGCGAAAACGGCATTCCTTTTTTTACTCCCCTCTATGCCAAAGAAAAAATCTTTCTACTCATTCACCATGTTCATCAAGAAGTTTTTCGCAAAAGCCTCCCGCTACCTCTCGCCTGGTTTGCCTCGACTCTCGAAAAAACTCTTATGCCCCTAGTCTACAAAAAAGCCGAGGTCATTACCGTGAGCCCCAGTAGCAAGGCGGACATTCTCGCCCATCGCTTGACTAAGAAAGATCCCCACATCGTCTACAACGGCGTCGATCTCAAGACTTGCAAGCCTGGTAAAAAAAGCCGCACCCCCATGGTTCTATACCTAGGGCGGCTCACCACTGTCAAAAGTCTTAACGTCCTAGTAAACGCTGCCCGTCACGTGATTTCCCAGGTCCCCCGGGTTCGCTTTGTCATAGCCGGCGACGGCCCCGCTCGCCCCGCACTCACGCGCTTAGTCAAACAACTAGGTCTAGGAGATAAGATCGAGTTTACTGGTCGTGTCGACGAAAAAAACAAACTCAAGCTTTATCAGCAAGCTTGGGTCTTTGTTAATCCTAGTCTCATTGAAGGTTGGGGTATCACCACTATCGAGGCCAACGCCTGCGGCACCCCAGTAGTCGCAAGTAACGTCAGCGGTTTAAGAGATGCAGTCCACAATCCTCATTCCGGATACCTAGTTCCTTATGGGCACATTACAGGCTTTAGTGAGGCGATTACCGGACTCTTAAAGAACAAGCGGCAACGTCAAAAAATGTCACACGAAGCAGTTGTCTGGGCACGCCGATTTGACTGGGATCATAGCGCCAGTCTTATCCTCGATCTACTAGGTAAGGGAGTCCAACAATCTCCTGTTAAACAAGATGGGGTGGGTACCCGGAACAAGCGTATCTTTCTCAAAGAGTGGCACCGCCCATTTCCTCGCAAGGCGCAAAACGAGCTGCACGCACTTGAAGTCCTGCAAAATGTTCTGCCCCGTGGTATCCGTGTACCCAGGCTGCTTCGCAAGGATCAAGAGGGAGACAAGTTCATTCTTGGACAAGAATACGTAGATGGCAAGCTTCTTGCGGATTTCCGCCCCGCGACTCAGATCAAAGTCTACCGCAAAGTGCTTGTGTCTCTTAATAGTGTCAAGCTCCCCTCTAGTGCTCGCCTTATGTATCGTCCACCCAGCTATCTTGTTATCTCCTTTCCTTACATTCTACTTCGTGCGCTTATGACCCACCCATGGGCCACAGGTCTGTTGCTCTCCACTGCAGTTATTTATCTCCAAAATCTTGGGATGCTGTTTGGTGGGAGTCTTGGTTTTGTCCACCGCGACCTTAATCCCGGTAACCTCATCCTCAAAAATAAGCAAATATACTTAATCGATCTTGAGTATGCTGCACTTAGCCTACAAGAGTATGACTACGCTGGGATTTGGCGAAGCGTGATCCACAATAAGGTGCTCTCGCAAAAGTTTCTCGCTTTAACTAGTTCACTCCTTGGGTCCGGTAGTCCTGCCTTTGCCCGTTTCCGCTTGCTCTCGATTTACTATGCGACTCTAGGTCTGACAGACCCGCGCTTTGAGGATAATAGAGTCAAAGATTTTGTCCAAATGCTCAAGCAAGCGAGGGAGTTATGAACAAATCCATTAGCGTCACGATCGGGATCCCCGCCTATAACGAAGAGGCTAACATTGCCAAGTTACTCATGGCGCTCCTTGCCGAGTCCCGTGATAACTGGAAACTAGATAAGATCATGGTCTACTCCGACGGCAGCACCGACCGGACTAACGATCTGGTCTATGGTTTTAGAGAGCAGGGGGTTGCCCTCTATAAGTCGCGTAGTCGTCGCGGTGTAGCTACTGGCCTTAACGAGCTAATTAGACGTGCCACAAGTGATGTCCTCATCCTCTTAAATGCCGATATTACGCCGGTCGGTCGTCATTTTATCTCTAGTTTTCTAAAGCCGTTCCGGAGCGACACTCCTCCAGGGCTTGTTGCCTGTCGAGTTACCGCCCTCCCCGGCAATAACTTTTTAGAAAGAGTTCTTGTCTGGAGTCACCATACCAAGCAAGAGCTATACGAGAAAACTAACCAAGAAATTCTGCTTACTCACGGTAGGGGGAGAGCCCTCTCCCGCGCTCTCTACCAAGAGCTGCATTTCCCCGGTATCATCGCCGAAGATAGTTATAGTTACCTCAGGTGTCGTGAGCTTGGACATGACTTTGTCTACTTGACTAGCACCTCGCTGACTTTCCGTTCTCCCACGATCCTTTCAGACCACTTGCTCCAGAGTCGTCGGTTTTTCCGGGGAATCCAAGAACTTGCCTCTCTCTATCCGTCCGGAGTCCTGAGGCTCGCCTACAAGCTACCTCTTATACCCACTCTGTTTGCTTGGGGTAATGCCAGTTGGGATCGCCCGCTCTATGCTCTCTCTTACTTTTTTATCCTCGTTTTTGCTTTTATAAGCCGCAATTATCAAGCTATTCGGACGGGAGCCGCCTGGGATCCTAGCACTACCTCCAAAAAAATATGAAAAACAAACCTCGTATCGCTGTCATTACCAAATATTTTTCGCCCGTTACCGCCGGGATCGAAACTAACATTCAGGAAACTTATCGGGAGCTCGCTCAGATGGGTTGGGATGTCACCATCTATACATCTAGAGACACTCTCTCACAAAAAAACGTTCTACCCGAGAAAGAGGTAGTGATGGGGCTCAAAGTTGTCCGATTGAGTCACTTACGTTTTCCGTTATTGCTGCAGGTTCCAGGCGTTGCCGATTTGTTGTGTCTCCACAACTTTAACGTTTTTCCTCACGCACTTCTATATCTTTCGATCTGGCTCAGGCGTCTGATGGGGATGCCTACGCCCGGAGTTTTTATGACACCTCACGGCGGCTATACTCCAGAGTGGCCTACTTTTAGCTCCCCGGTGCGTCTTCTCAAAAAATATTATCATGCCGGACTCGGTAAGTTTTTCCTTAACACTCTGACAGGCCAGATTAGGGCAATCTCTACTTGGGAGCATGACGAGCTAGTACGCTGCGGAATCCAAAAATCTAGCCTTGTGACTATCCCCAATGGTCTCTCCAGTGAGGCACTGTCAGGTAGTACCAGGGCTATAACACCCGCAGTGCGTCAACTAGTCGAGCAGTCAGGTGATTATCTACTTGCAATAGGACGCCTAGCACCGATCAAAAACTATCACACAGTTCTACGTGCGCTCGCACTTGTCAAAAGTCCTAGTCTCAAACTGCTCATTATTGGCCCCATCGAGGATCGTGATTACTTAAGGTATCTAGAGCATCTTGCCAAAAGTCTGGGCTTGTCAGATCGGTTAGTTTTGGGGGGAGTTGTGCGGGGAGCTGACAAATACTATCTTATTAGGCACGCCCGGGCATTTCTCCATTTATCTCGCTGGGAAAGCTTTTGTAACTCCGCTTACGAATCGATGAGTCAAAAAACTCTCACCATCGTAGCCGACAACACGGCTCTTTCTTCGCTTGTTCAAGATGGTGTAACCGGGATCAAAGTCAAGACTTTTGACTACCAGGCTTTAGCCAAAGTTTTGTCCTCACTTAGCTCCCCCCAAGGCAAAAAACTCGTAAGCCAAATCAAAACTAATCTCGCCAAAACTCACTTCAACTCCTGGAGTGACACAGCCAAGTTAATGGGATCCGCTTATCAAAAACTATTGAGGTCTTATGTCCAAAAATAAACGCACCTGGTTAACAAACCTTGTCATCTCTATGCTGGGACTAGTAATTTTTGGCCTAGTTGTCATTTTGGCCGCCAAATCCAAGCTGGGTTACCCTGGTATAGACGAGCTCAACAGTTCGGCGTGGACCGGCTCTGGCCCTCTTGAGCTCTCCCCCGAAAGAGCCCGCTTTGCGCTCATTTATTCGCTCGTCGAGGATCATTCTTTTCAATTTTCGGAGGGCGTAGCCAGGCTCGCCACCCCAGACCTTGGCTACAAAAATGGTCGCTACGTCTCTCTCTTTGCACCAGGCACCTCTCTAGTCCTAATTCCAGGGTACTTGCTTGGTGCATATTTCGGCGCCAGTCACCTGGGTGCCACGCTCATGATCGGGCTTTTCGCGCTTGGAAACGCAGTCTTAATTAACTTGCTAGTTGTTAAGCTTGGTAGCGCTCGCCTCGCCGGCTATCTCGCTGCCTTTGTTTTCTTAGTTGCTACCCCGGCCTTTAACTACATGGGGGTCATCTATCAACACCATCTCTCAGTTTTTCTCTTGCTTCTTACTATGCTCCTATCGCTTAGTAAGGCAAGCTTTGTTAACCTCGGGCTGATCTTTTTGGTTTTTGGCCTTTCCGCCCTTATTGATATTCCTAACCTCTTTTTCCTGGCTGCTCCCGTTCTCTTTGCCATGAGCAAATCTATTACCCTAGCTAAGTCACGCGCCTTTCTAAGTCTCTCGATTAGGCCTGTTGTTATCTGGTCGTCTCTACTAATCCTCTTACCAGTTGCCGTCTACTTATGGATCAACTATCAGTCGTATGGGAATGCCCTTCAGCTCAGTAACACCGTGACTCACATTCAGGCTCTTGATGAAAACGGTCAACCCGTTGCCGGACGTGGCGCCGACTCCCGTGCCAAAAGCGACATCGCAGCTCTCGAAACCAGAAAACGCAGCGCGCTCAACTTTTTCAAGGCTAGGCATTTGGTTACCGGTTTATCTAGCTTTTCCATTAGTTTAGACAGGGGAGTACTAATTTTTACACCCGTTATTGTTCTTGGATTTTTGGGGCTCATACCGCTCTACCGCCAAAAACACAAGTTTGTCCCAGTGCTCCTCGCCGTCATAATCTTTAACATCTTGCTCTACTCAATGCGTAGCGATCCATACGGTGGGTGGGCATTTGGCTCGCGCTATCTTATTCCTGCCTACGCAGTTCTCGCTGTAGCGCTAGGTGTTGCCATTAGTTATTTCAAGAAAAACGTCCTTTTTCTCGCTGTCTTTCTACTTTTGGGGAGCTACTCTATCTACGTCAACACCGCAGGCGCGCTCTCTACCTCAGCTAACCCTCCCAAAGTCGAGATCCTCGGTCTAGAGGCATTGTCTGGCAATCGTGAACGCTTTAGTGTCGACCGCAACCTAGAGTATCTCGTCAAGGGATCTTCCAAGTCATTTGTCTACCAGACCTTTCTCAAAGGTCACTTAACTGCCTGGGAGTACTACCGCATAGTCGCGCTCACCTTAAACACCATCTTTGTTTGTCTGGTAGTTACAACTAGCGCTAGGAGAATACGATGAAAATATTAGTTACCGAAATAGCCGAAATCCATGAAGATGCGCTCGCGCTCCTTGTTAGCTACGGTCACACATACTTTGCCCCTGACACGATCCCCAGTGACGAGGTCGAGGTGCTCTTTATCCGTTCCTACACTCAGGTTACCAAAAGCTACTTAAATCGCTTTCCGAGTCTCAAGTATGTAATCCGCGCTGGGGTAGGGACCGACAACATCGACCTCCAGGCTTGCCAAGCTCGTGATATCAAAGTCATGAGCTCTCCCGGCGCAAACAGTAGGTCGGTAGCCGAATATATTCTGCTCATGATTCTGACTCTCCTAAAGGAGCTACCCCACCAGACCACGCTTGTGACCGAGGGCCTCTGGCGTGATAGGTCAAGACTTGGTCACGAATTATCGGGTAAGACAGTCGGCCTAATTGGGCTTGGCGCCGTCGGGCACGAGCTAGAGAGACTCCTAGAACCATTTGGAGTTACCCTCCTTACTTACGATATCGACCAATCTAAATGCAACACAACTCTCCCGGTCTTGCTAAGAGAGGCTGACGTCGTAACCATTCAAGTTCCCCTGACTAGTAGTACCAAAGGGCTGATCGGGCGTCGTGAGCTTCGTCAGCTCAAACGCTCTGCCATCTTAGTAAATGTCTCTCGTAGCGGGATAGTCGACGAACAAGCTTTGGTCGAGTCTCTCCACTCCGGGCGGCTCGCTGCAGCTAGTCTAGACTGCCCGCCGGGCGAGCCCAATATTGATCCAAGCGTGCTCGGTGTACCACATCTTGTGATAACTCCCCATCTCGCAGGGTTTACTGTCGAGGCAGACCGAGCGATCGGTTGTCAAGCCGTCCAAAATTTCCAAAAATCTCTGGAGGGCGAGTCATGACCTGGACTATCAAGTTGAGACGAGGCAGGGTAGTATCTAGCTGGTTCATCGCTCACTGGACTGGTCTTTTGACGTTTACTCTCTCCGTGATTTCCATCTGGTTTTACTACTATTATCTCAAAAGTGGCTTAGGTCTCAACTACAACGATGCAAGAAGTCACCTCGATATAGGGAGGCGGGTAGTCGAAGGTCTCAAGCCAGGGCTTGCCCAGCTGGGTTCGGTTTGGTTACCGCTTAACCATCTGCTCATGATCCCCCTTATCTGGAACGACTGGATGTGGCATTCGGGGTTTGCCGGTGCAGTTTGGAACATGCTGAGCTTTGTTGGTACAGGACTCGTGATTGACAGGTATCTTGCCGACCTCAAAGTAGGTCGTGTGGGGAGAGTTGTAGGAGTCGCTGTTTTTGTCGCTAATCTCAACATTCTTTATCTTCAGTCAACCGCCATGACCGAAATTTTACTCTTATTTACCATGACTGTGGGCGCTAGAGAGCTCTCCCGTTGGCTAGCTAGAGGCGAGACCATCGCGCTTATCAAGGCTGGCTTTTGGATCATGCTTGCGACCTTGACCCGCTATGACGGCTGGTTTTTGCTCGGAGTAGCTGGTCTACTTGTAGCTGCACGGACCTTTTATAGCTCTCGCTTTCTTTCTTTTAGAGAGAGATACAGCCGCATGGAGGGTACTACCATTTTATTTGCAACCCTTGCCTCAGTCGGGATTTTGGCTTGGTTCGCCTGGAACGAGCTTATCTTCAAGGATGCGCTTTATTTTATGCTGGGGCCGTTTTCAGCGCACGCGCAGCAAGAAGTAATGGCCGCCTCAGGTGCTCTCCCTACCAAATTCGATTTGCTGCTATCCATTAAGGTATACTTGTATGCCGCCTTTTATAGTAGCTACACCTATCCATTTCTTCTTGCGCTTGGTGGATTTGTTGTCTTGTGGCGAGACAAAAAACTTGCCGTAAGCGCCAAGCTTGGCTCTCTGGCTTTAGTTGCTCCGTTAGTTTTCAACATTCTCTCGTTATATCTAGGATTTTCGGTGATCTATGTACAGGGGATCTCCGGCGACACTTGGTTTAATATCCGCTACGGCGTCATGCTAGTTCCGACGATTGCTGTCCTAGTTGGTCTCCTAGTTGATAGGCTCCCCGCTCTTAGATCTCTCCTTATCGGATCCATTGCTTTTGTCTTATTTTTTGCTTTCGTAAACGGCGACGCGGTCGCCCTTGACGACGCACTAGTCGGCAGCAGCCAAAAAAACGTCAGTGAGGTGAGCTCGTACCTCACGCGCTCGGCCTCCGATAAACCAGGATATATTCTTATCTCTGCGGCGAGCCATGACGCCATCATCTTTAGTTCAGGTCTCCCCATGAAGCGGTTTATCCACGAAGGCACAGGCAAGTACTGGGAAAACGCTCTCAGCTATCCCGATCGCTGGGCCAGGTGGATCGTCATGCGTACCTATGACCAAGCCGATTTAGTCTGGGATGCCGTTAGTAGATCTGACGGCTTTAGTTACTATCACAAAGTTTCAAGCTACCCCTTTGCCGACATCTACGAACTAGACGAGGAGTACCTGCCCCTCTTAAATACCGATATAATAATTAGAGACAACAAATAGTCCAATTATGTTTAGATTTATTTTCACTACCTTAGCTACCGCCTCCCTCATAGTTTTGATTTTTTTACTTTTGCCGAGGGCTAATAAGTTAGCGCCAGATACTCCTGTTCCCCTCTGGGAAATCAGGTCGGTTGACACTATGAAGTACAGCCGGGACTTGGCTCGCGAAAAGCTTGACGACCAAGACTTTGATTCGGTTATCAGTAACTCTATCTCGCTAGTTGTAGGGGTGGGCGCGACCCACGTCGGGCTCGCTACTCCCTACGACCCTGAGTTTATTCCTTTCTTAAAACGCTGGGTTGAGGAGGCACGCAAGAATGATCTTAAAATCTGGTTCCGGGGCAATCTCTCTGGCTGGGAAGAGTGGTTTGATTATCCCAAGCTCTCGCGATTAGAACATACCCGTAGAGTCGTCGAGTTTATTAGAGTCAATCCGGAGTTATTCCAAGATGGTGACTTATTTTCTGCTTGTCCCGAATGCGAAAACGGCGGACCCGGTGATCCGCGTATGACTGGGGGAGTTGAGAGTTACCGAGAATTTTTGATTACGGAACACGAGGCCACGACGCAAGCTTTCCATGATATTGGTGTAGAGGTCGACGTCCGCATGAACTCTATGAACTACGATGTAGCCGCGCTCGTCATGGACAAAGCGACGACCCAAGCGCTTGGTGGACTGGTCGTCGTCGATCACTACGTCAGAGATCCGATTCGCTTGGCGCGTGATCTTAGAGAGATCGCACTCCGGTCAGGAGGCTCGGTCTTTTTGGGTGAGTTTGGAGCCCCCATTCCAGACATCCACGGCCAAATGACGAGACTTGAGCAAGCAAAATGGCTAGAGCAAGCTCTCATTGCGCTCTCCCAAGTTCAAGAGCTCCGGGGCCTTAACTACTGGGTTGGGGTAGGGGGCTCGACTGCGCTCTGGGAGGAGGATGGTACTCCATATCCTGGGAGCGAGACCTTGCGCTCATTTTATACCAAGCTCACTCTCCCCAAATAGCACCCTTTTATTTAGAAAATCTCGGTAAATTAAGCTCATAGTAACGAAAACTTGTAAGAGAAATAGCAGATTTTCCATGAAGTAGGATGGACTTGATATTATGTCCTAGAATTGTATAATTCTCGCAACTATGAGACTTACTTCTATTTTTGGCTTGTTGCTTTATTTGTTCTCAACTAAAACAGTTTTTGCCGCCCTCTCTCCCTCTTTCCCCTCATGTCTCACTCCATCTGGTCAAGTAATTGCTTCTTACGACTCAGGTAGTCATGGAATTGTCGGTATACCCGGCGAGCACTTGGGTAGCGACAGAGTCTATAAGGTGAACGACACAAACTTCATCCAGTGTTACTGTAGTTCCGACGGCAGTGGGATCGGGACCGATTGGTGGGATGCTAGCGCACTCTCCGCCGCAGATCTTAGTTTTTACGAAAAAACTGGTTGGACCTATGTTGCTTCTGGTAGCACCTGGGGACTGGCCAGCAGTCCCTTTCTTGCACGTAACACAAGTTACCGCTGCAGCGGCGAGACTGTGCTCGGAGGAAGTAGCGAAGAGGCGTCCAGTAGTGGTCAAGTTTTGGGTCTTGCCGCAACCGGTAACACTCTAGAACTACTTATTTTGTACTTTGCAGGACTGTTTTTAGTTACCCTCGGTAGCTCCCGTCTTACCAAGGAGTCTTCCCATGACAAAAATTCTTGACTACGCCTTAATTTTTTTAGGCCTGGCAATTCTTGTTATCGCTCTTTCAGGGTCAGTCCTCCGGCTCGTTCCGCTCTCTGTACTCGATGCTCAATCGCCTATGGTAGCCCCCACCTCGCCTCACAAACTCACGATCCCTGGTCTTGACCTTGAACTCCCGGTCCTCGTAGCTAGCATCTCAGGAGTTACCTGGGAGACTAGTTCTCGTGGTGTCTCCTATCTCGACTCATCCGCTCTCCCTGGTGAGATGGGTAACACGGTCATCTACGGTCACAACTGGCCAAGTATTCTTGGCAAGCTAGAACAAATCACTCCCGGCACTGTTATTTCTTTATCAATGGGAGATCTCGTTTACAACTATCAAACTACCGGGTCCGCCGAAGTTGACCCATCTAGTACCTACATAACTAGTTCGACCGTCGCCAAAACTCTCACCCTTTACACCTGTTCTGGGTTTCTGGACTCCAAAAGATTTGTGGTAACCGCCCGGCTTATCGAATAAACTTGTCCTCTTGCACTTAACGTGCATATAATGAGTACATGACACGTAGTTTTGTCTCGCATTTACGCCATCTCTTTACACCGCATCTATCTAACAATTTTCGTGCACGCCTGCTCCACAACTCGGGCTTAGTTTTGGTTATCGGTATCTTGTTTACCGCCAATGTCTTTGTGAGACTACTAGACAACACCTCGCTACACATCTTGGGTTTTACCTCGACAATTACCGAAAGCGACGTTGTGAGGCTAACCAACCAGGAGCGCATCTCCTCTGGGCTCTCGCCACTAAGTTACAACGAAACCCTCGCCGATGCAGCCAGACGCAAAGCCGCCAACATGTTCGAAGAAAACTACTGGGCGCACAACTCCCCGTCAGGCAAGTCACCTTGGGTATGGTTTCAGCAGGCAGGCTATAACTACACAAACGCCGGCGAAAATCTAGCCAAAGACTTTGGCAACGCCGATCGCCTAATGTCAGCCTGGATGAACTCTCCCACTCACCGTGACAACATCGTGAGCGCCAAGTATCAGGACATCGGCGTCGCAGTGGTGCCCGGCACAATCGGAGGTCAAGAAACGGTCTTGGTTGTCCAGTTATTTGGCACGACCTCAGGTGGTGCAGTCCCCCAGATCGCAGAGATCGTAGCTAAGCCAGAGACCAAGGGTGCGGCAGTACCTGAGCCGGTAGAGCCAGTAGAGCTGGTAGCTCCACCTCAAGAGCCTACAGTCACAGCTCCCCCTCCCCGTATCGACGAGTTTGATCTCAAAAAGACCCTGAGCCTCGTTACAACCGCACTCCTCATGCTCGCCCTAGTCATGGATCTCATAATTGCCGAATCAAGCTCTCTCTCCCGCCGAGTCGGCAAAAACTGGGCGCATTTACTCTTTGTTAACGTCATTCTTATCTTAGCCACCTATGTCCAGGCTGGGAGGATCCTTTAATGTTTCAGGACATTAAAAGCCACAAGCTCGACTACAGCCTCCTCGCTTTGATTACGGGGATCTTTATCACGTTCTTTGTCATAAGTAGTGGCAGCGCGGCTCTCCTCATGCTCGGCACCCTAGTCTTTGCTGTTACCTATATTCTTTGGGGGATTTGGCATCACGGGCGCACTCATTCACTGACAGGCAAGATTATGCTTGAATACATTCTTGTTTCTATGTTTGGAATCTTGGTAGTGGGGAGTTTACTTTTGTAATAGTTTGGTGACCAGTTTGGGCATTACCCCGGGGATAAGATAGATTAGGTCAACTACTACCAAAAACCACTTGCACCACAAATCACTCGATACAATGACAAGTCCTTGGTTACATCCGGGATTACTTAGTATAAATAGCCCATAAACCCCAAGTGGTATTACTAGCCCTGCGCTAACCAAATGCCTAAACCGGACTCTCATAATTAATGAGGCAAAATAGATAGTCGACAGGATCGAAACAGCTAGATACCAAAGCCAAGGTTTGCAGTTTTGGCAATCAGGCTGTGCAGTATCACCCCCACTCACTCCAAGTACTTGCTCAGAGGCATACACCTCCCCCATAACCGTAGGCAACTCCTCCCAAGTCGTCCCAGCTACCAAACTCCGAATTGGGACTGTATTTGTCGCCTTCGGTGACGATACTTCATGACCCGCATTTGAGAGTCCAGTAACCCAGGTCTCTGTTGTGTACATACCTGGAGTTAGGCTACGGCTCGTCTGCATGACAAATCGAATAGTCCGTTCTTTCCCCGGTGTTATCTCCCCGACCTCCGCACTCAGTCCTCCAATGACTTCTCCCTCAGGGGAGACAAAGTCCTGGTACAAGACTGCTTGAGTAACTTTTTCATTGCCTTGATTATTGACTTTTACCTCGTACCTTACAGAGTCCCCCGCAAAAATATACTCGTTAATGTTATTACTAGCCGTAATCACGAGTTTAGGCGCTCCCGTACTTTCGCCGTCGCTCGAGTCTGACTCGTTCTCATCTTGTTCATCCTCATTCTGATCCTCTGATTCTTGCTCACGAGTTAGAGTCACCGCCGCGCTCGCCGAGTTGTTGTCTAGGCTCACTTCTTGATCTGTCATGACGACCTGGGCAAGTATTTCTAAACTCGTGCCCGAGAGTCCGGTTGTGGGGATTTCGTACTCCCACGAGGCATGTTCGCCAGGCCCTAGCTCAGACAGTGCTTGGGGAATAGGGATGGATTGCCAGGTTCCACTTGTCTCTAGTCCCGATAGTTTGATCTCTCTTGCTGTCTTATATCCTTCGTTTTTAACAACCACTTGATACTTGATGGGCTCTCCGGCCTTGACGCTAGGGGGAGCCACGATGCTAACAGAGAGATCAGGATAAGCAAAAATCAAGTTGCCTGTCCACGGTGCAAGCAGGTTAATCCCCAAAAACCGATAATCTGTATTAACAAGGGTTATGTTAGACATCGAAAGCGCCTGAGCCGAGGCAGCCGCTTGACCAGTTGTCAGACTTGCTCCTCCTTGAGCCACCTGTAGATTTTCTCCCGTGCTAGCCGAGGCGATTGCAGTGGTAGTGGTTTTGACAGTATTCTCTACGTCTATACTCCTAGAGCACCCCGCTAGGCATCCTCCCGTACTTGCTGCAATATTTCTCCCTACCACTTGGTCTGGTGTCTGGACACTCCCAGGACCCAAAAAATTGTAGACATTACCAGACCACAGCCACATGTTTTGCACAAATAAATCCAGTATTGCCGCGTTGTAGCTGGTCAGGCTAGTCACGGCATATCCCGCGGCGACCGCACTTGCCCCGCCGGTCACCATCTCTGCCTCACCGGTTGCTATCTGGGTGTTACTGCCAGACACCGCAGCTGCCTGCGCACTAGTTACTATCTCTCCGGTATTATCAACTTCTAGCTCAGTTACTACCCCCCACGAGGCAGTCTGTCCCGCAAACTCCATTGGATCAAGTACCAGATTGCCGTCCCAATCGGAAAACACGCTTAGGAAGGCGACCTGCAAAGTCGAGTCAATGAGAGTGGTATTAGTGATCGAGGTCGCATAAGCCGAGGCGACGGCGTCGCCAGTCGTCATGAGAGCCCCCGTGTCCGTTATCTGGGTGTTAGTTCCGGAAGAGGAAGTAGCAATAGCAGCGGTCGAAGCCACCACGTCATTCGACACCACAATCGCTTCACTCCCAGAGGGAGTGCTCTCTCCACTCGGCTCGAATTCTGGTGCGCAAGTCGAAACAGGTGTTTCTGTTGTCAAAATAATATCTTGAGTTTCTTCTCCCAAGATGTCGTCCGTTGAGATTTGAAGACCAGAGTTATCAAGAGTCACAGCCGTCAGACTAGTCGATTCGGCAGTGGCATAGGTGTCGCCGGTAGCCATAACTGTCTCGGCCTCTGTGCCAGAGCTAGTTGCAATCTCCTGGGCAATCGTGACAGGGACGACGATCGATCTCACCAAAAGAAGTGCCGACAGCCAAACCGACAATATTGCTCTTACCCTTCTTATTTGTTTTTCACTTTGCATTTCTATAACTTTCAACTAGAATACTCCCCAAGCAACCAGGGGTCAGGAAGCACTGCTACCTGTGCCCCTGGTGCTATAGCGACAAAGATTAGTCGATAGTAACTTCGGTATAACCGACGAATACCTCGGAATCTCCAACTGACGTAACATCACCCGTACTCGTCTTGATATCTTCAGCTTCACCGCCCTTGGTTGCTCTAACCCTCATGCGGTTCATGCCAGAAGTTCCAGACGCCGTGGTTCTTGTACGCACATCAGAATGGCTATTTGAGATACTTACATCGTCAAAATCTGAGTGGTCGTCAATGGTAGCTAGGGTTGTTGCAACATTGACAAGACTAGTTGCCGAAACTACAACATCGCCGGTGTACAACTCGACATCTTCGACCTCGCCACCCTTTGATGCTCTTACGCTCATCCGGTTTCTGCCCGATGTCCCGTAAGCAGATGTACTTGTAGATACATCTAGACCATGGTTGGTTACGCGAAACTCATCATCTGCCATTACAAAACCAGCAAACGACATAATCGATGCTCCTGCCATGGCCACTGCCATAAGTTTTTTGATCATATATTTTCACCTCCTTTAACAATTTTCAC
>CAYNKT010000004.1:0-1802 GCA_964397885.1 uncultured Pseudomonadales bacterium | reverse complement strand
AAAAAAAATCCCGCCTGTAGCGGGATTAATCAAACTGCTTGAGGAGTATCCTGTGCCAACTAAAGCACTAACTCCCAGATGTGGAAGCCAGGAACGACCCATTCATCCTCCTCAATCGAGTCCGACCCATAAACATACCCAATCGGACTACCCTTAGTATAATTTTCACGAAATAGTTAGTCAACTGGGAGCAAATGATCCTCTTTGGGTCAAAGTATGACTTGCTGCTCATGTGCTACAATTATTTGAACGAAAGGATCAAGCATGAAAGGTGTTATTCTCGCTGGTGGAAAAGGTAGTCGTTTGTATCCTCTGACTTATGCGACCAACAAACACTTGTTGCCAATTTACGATCAGCCCATGATCTATTACCCCATCCAAACTCTCGTTAACGCAGGTATAGAAGAAATACTAATTGTCACAGGTGAGTCACATGCTGGCGATTTTATTAACGTCATTAAAAATGGCAAAGAATTGGGTCTCAAGCATGTTGAGTACGCGTATCAAGAAGGAGGATCTGGCGGCATTTCCGACGCCCTCAAATACGCCGAGGACTTTGCCGATGGAGAGCCTATCGCAGTTATTTTGGGTGACAACGCAACCGATGCTGATATCGCTCGCGCTGTAAGCGAGTTTCGGGAAGGCGCGACCGTGTTTCTTAAGCAGGTACCAGATCCTCAGAGATTTGGCACTCCACGTTTTGTAGACAATGACCCCTCCCAAATCGCCGAGATTCTGGAGAAACCAGCCAATCCTCCCACCAACTACGCTGTGACGGGACTCTATATCTACGACGCTACCGTCTTCGAAAAAATTCGCTCCCTCATTCCTTCAGGCCGGGGAGAACTAGAGGTAACAGACCTCAATAATGCCTATATAAACGAAGGTAAGCTCAGTTGGACCGAGCTCAAAGGTTTCTGGTCAGATGCAGGCACTTTCCATTCACTGTTTCGCAGCTCGGCATATTGGGCACAGAAAAAACTTGGCGAAGAATTTGAGGCCACTATCAATGGTGATAAAGTTCCTGAGATAATTCGCCAGTCTGCTTGACAATACCCGTAAATTAGGCGAAACTAACTAGGTATGCAGCAACCGCTTGCCGATCTTCTCAGACCTAACAATCTAGACGACTACATCGGTCAAGACCACCTTGTAGGTCCTGGCGCTCCCTTACGGCGGATGGTCGAGTCCGGGAGTATTACCTCCATGATTTTTTGGGGTCCTCCTGGGTGTGGCAAAACCACGCTCGCCAAAATTATCGCCAGTAGTGTAAACGCAGACTTTCACTACCTCTCCGCCGTCTCCGCCAAAAAAGATGATATCCGCACCATTGTAGATTCGGTCAAGCGGAGTTCCGGGAATACTGAGACACAAACAAACGTCAAAAAGACTATCGTCTTTTTGGACGAGATCCACCGCTTTAACAAAGCTCAGCAGGACTTTTTCTTGCCGTTTGTCGAAAATGGCACCATCATCTTAATCGGCGCAACCACCGAAAACCCCAGTTTTGAGGTTATTGGTCCCTTGCAATCGCGCTGCCATGTCTACGTCCTCAAACCACTCTCCGAAGAACAGATAGACCAGGTTGTGGGGCATGCCCTCAGTAGTTTGCATGCCGAGATTGCTGTTGAGGGGCGCAAATTCCTTTCTATTTATGCCTCCGGAGATGCGAGAAAAGCCATTAACACTCTCGACACTGCCTACACGATATACGGCAAATCCTTGAGTCTTGACCATTTACACAGTGCACTACAGTCACCATATTTACGCTACGACCAGGCTGGTGACGAACACTACGACAC
>CAYNKT010000003.1:21475-27439 GCA_964397885.1 uncultured Pseudomonadales bacterium | reverse complement strand
TTTTGCGGATTTCTAGGAAGACGGGAGAACCGAGGCGGCAACCACTTTGGCGAAATCTTGACAGTAACAGAGGAAAAACCAACTATCCCAGAGAGGGAGTTTTCTAGTTCGCTAGTCGCCTTGCCACGGAGAGTTTTTTGGACTACCGCAGTATCCACCTTGGGAATAAGTTCTACCACAACTTTGGTTTTGGCCTCAAGGAGACTATCGTCAGTGGCCTCTATATCACCGATCTCTACCTGAGGTAAGTTAATGGTTCGCTCGTATCCTACCGGAATTGTACTAGCTACTTGGCCGGCGACCAATGACTCCACGTCTTCTGTGCGATAAGTAATGGCCTCGAGGCTCAACTCGATGGTGCCGCTTACTGTGTCGGTTTGCTCACCGAGTTTGTGTGAGTAATTTTCTTTTTGGATTTTGGCAGAATCACCAATTACATAGATACCAACACCACTACCGCTACTACTAAGTAACTCGCTCTGAGCTTTTTCGACAAGATCTTTTTTAATGCCATCAACCAGTCCTGTAAGATCGTCTTGAGAGACAACACGTACTTCTTGCGAAGTCCCACCGGAGAGAGCTAGGTCGTTTTTGGCGACGTAGGTGTCTTGGCTGTAGCCGTCAATTTCGAACTCGGTGTTTTTGGCAAGATTCCCAGCATCGCCGATTTGGACTGCTGTAATTTTGACGGTTGCTTTGCCTGGTACGTCGACATAGTCGGCGCCGGCGGATTTGCTGGCAACTGTGACGTCACTCTCAAGCTCAAACTCAAGAGAGCCGGCAGTGAGCGTGGTTCCTGCCTTGAAAGCGCGCGGCAGAGAAGTACGGTTGTAGATCGTAACTTCACCAGCAGCCTTGTCACCAATCGTCTTGGTTCCGGTCGTGCTAAGACTGCTCTCTCCGGAAACTGTTTTCTCGACCTTTTGTGCGGGGATGATGTTATTTTCGGGATCGACTGCAGAGGCAGTGGTCGAGAGAGCGAGGGTGAGATTGGCATCGAGATTGTTTTGCTCGACACTGATAATTACGGTTGCTTTGGGGATAAACCAAGCAAATGAGAAATAAGCAACGCCGAGCAAGACAAGCCCGAGTGTGGTAAGCGTGATGGTTTTAGTTAAGTTGTTGTTGCCAAACTCCGGCCATTTGAGAGAAAGTCGTGGGAGAGTGGGTAACTTGAGTTTGGGAAGAGAAATGGCAGGAAGGCGGGACTTGGGCGTATCATCTAGTGAGATAGTTTGGGGAGGGGCACTCTGGGGCTCACCAAATCCTAGCTCGCTTGGTGAGACAAAGTCATCGGCGGCAGCTACCTCGTCGACAGTCTCCTCGTGCTCCTGTACCTCCTCTACTTCTTCAATTTGTTCTGCTGCTTCGGTAACCGGAGGTTTTTCTTCGATGTCAAAACCAATGGACTTGGCTACTTCGCTGCCACCAGCGAGAGCGACGGCGCGGATCGCGACGTCTTTGGGAAGAGATTCTACCCGAGGGATGTGGAGAAACTGGAATTTGCCTTGCCAATCATATGAAGTTAGATTTTGGACAATTTCGTCGAGGTTGTGCATGCTGTTGTATACCATGATGCGCGAAGGCAAGACCTGGTCAGGAAAGGTTGAGATAGCACTCTCGACGTCACTGGCTATGTCATCCCCGCGACTGACTGAGTGTTGCGCCTCTACCCTACCGAGCCTAACTAAGTTGACGATGATCTCACTACCCTGGACTTGGATCATAATCGAGGTAGTGGGTGTGCCCTCCTGCATCTTGAGATATCGGATAATGCTGTCGCCAATGACAACAAATCCCAAGGGCTTGAGCTCTAGTTGCCGGCAGATACTTTTGATTTTTTCTAGCTTATCCGGTGCTATCCCATCTTTATTGGTCCAGCTAGGCACTAGACCAAAAACGATGCGAGTTGGCTCTCCCTCGACTCCTTCTAAAGCAGAAGAGATGGTCGCGTCTGCGGCTGCAACGATCCCCTTAACGTCCTCACTTTTGCCACTCCATTCGGAGGGTGTGCCCAGAGTCGTGATCTCAGTGCGTCCCGACTCGACGTGCCAAACTGCTGCCTGAACGGCTTCATCATTAATGACAATCGCTAAAAATTTGGCTACCGTGGGTGGTTCTTTTTTGATTTTGCCAAGAAAGTTACTAATCTCCATAGATACAGAATAGCATAACTTAGGAGGTCTGGGGAGCTAGTCTGGCGTAGATGCGGCGGGTGCCACGACCCAAGGACTCTTCTTTGTAAATCTCGATTCCCCCTATCTCTCCGGTGTGTTCTACGTGAGGACCACCACAAAGTTCACGGGAATACCATTTGTCACCCGTACCGATGGTGTAGACATCAACACGATCTGGATATTTTTCGACAAAAAAAGCTTTGGCTCCGCTAGCTAGCGCTTCTTTTTTGTCCATGACAGCATTTGTAACGGGGAGATTTTCTTGGATTTTTTGGTTAACTATCGTCTGTACTTTTGCTAACTCTTCGGCAGTTGGTTTGCCGGAGTAGTTGTAGTCAAAGCGGAGACGGCTACTATTAATATTGCTACCAGCTTGTTTGACCTCACTACCCAGTACATCAAACAAGGCCTGATGGAGTAAGTGGGTGGCGGTATGATACTTGGTTGTGATCTCTCCATGATCTGCGAGACCCCCCTTGAACATGCCGATACTCGACGAGCGAGAACTTGCTTTGTGTTCCTCGAAAATCTTGTTGAATTTGGCTTCATCCAAAGTGATGCCCTTTTTGGCTACCAGCTCCATGGTAATCTCGAACGGAAAGCCATAACTTTGATACAGATCAAAGGCGAGTTGTTCGTTTATTTCACCAACTTGTTTTTTGGCAATTTCTTTTTCTCCCCGATCGAGCGCATGGGAGAACTTGACTAACTCTGTGGTGACGATATCGATTACTTTGTCGGTCACGTCCTTGTCGAGAAAGCCTGCCGAGGCATATTCTTTGACGATCGTGGGGATCGAATCGGAGAAAATTTTGCTGGCATCGGCGCCAAGAGCTCTAGCTCTCACGGCAGCGCGCCTGAGTAGTCTCCTCATTACGTAACCCTGGAGTTTGTTGCTAGGAATGAGACCCTGTGCTCCCATAAAAGTGGCGGCACGGAGGTGGTCGGCAACGACACGCATGGGAGTTTTGTAACCACCTTCGTATTTTTTGCCACTTGATTCTTCTATTATTCGAATAATGGTAGTGAAGAGATCTGTTGCAAAAACGTCGGGCTTCCCCTGAACGGCTGCCACTATGCGCTCAAACCCACCGCCAAAGTCGACGTTTTGGGCGGGGAGAGGATTCATACCTTCTGCTGTTTTGACAAACTGCATAAAGACCGAGTTGCCGATCTCCAGGAACCTACCACAATCGCAGTTAACGTGGCATGGCTGGTCTGCCCAGATTGAGTTTTCGTGAAAATGATATTCTTCCCCAAAATCAAAGAAGATCTCGGAGTCGGGACCACCAATCTCTCCTATGGGCATCTTATCCGGACCTCCTGCCCTACTCCACCAATTGCCCTTGTATGTGTAGATCTTGGTTTCTTTGTCAAAACCCTTTTCTCCATCCATGGCCTTTTTGGATGTGCCAATGATTTTTTGCCATAGCTTGATTGCCTCTTTATCCTCTTCTACCCCTCTGTCTCCACCAAAGACTGTGACGTAGAGATTGTCTTTTGCTAGACCTAATTCTTGGGTAAAGAATTCCCAAACCCAAGTTAATTGTTCGGTCTTGAAATAGTCGCCGAGGCTCCAGTTGCCAAGCATTTCGAACATGGTGGTGTGCCGATTGTCCCCAACTTCTTCTATGTCTTCTGCACGAAAACTGGGTTGAGAATCGGCAAGGCGAGTACCCATGGGATGCTTTTGACCCTTGAGATAAGGAACGAGTTGCTGCATGCCGGAACCATTGAAGAGAGTGGTGGGATCTTCTGGAGGGATAATGGGGGCGGCGGGGATAATGGCATGGTCACGCTTTACATAAAACTCTAGAAATTTGCGACGAACATCAGATGACTTCATGAAGAAATTATAGCAGAGGCAACTACTTGCCTAGACTGAGTCCGTGCTTTTGGAAAAAGCTTTTCTTGGGAGGAGAGGGAGCGGTACGCTCGGCAACTTGAGTTGCTGCCTGATTGACGACGGCTCTAGCCTGCTGCATAGTTGACTCTAGTTCTTTGAGTTTGTCCTCGAGAGCGGGATTGTCGACGATTTCTTTGAGTTTTTCTCCCCCATGTTCTTTGAGGGTGGTAATTAGCTCTTGACCTTTTTCGGTAGAGAAAAGGTATCCACCTGCTCCACCCACTATGAGTCCCAAGAAGAAGCCTGTCGCAAACCCAGAACTATCAGAATGTTGGTAGAGAGCGTCTGACATTTTACTTTTTCTTTGTAGAGATAAATTTACTAATCAGGCCAACCATTTGCATGCCAGATTGGAGACTGGATGAGAGCTCTCGAAATGTGCCGGATGTGCGTGTCAAGCTGGTAGTCAAAAAGTCGAGGTTGTCGATGACGTGGTCGGCTTTTTTGAGAGTGTCACGCGAGTCGCGCAGAAGAATAATTATCTGCACACCTATAATCGTCAAGATGATGGTGATGACAAAGATAGCTGTTAACAGCAAGATTTGGGGCAGGTCCATATCCCCATCATATAGATGATGGGTAAAATTTACAATTATCAATTTACAATTTACAGATAAATAGGATATATTGCAGGTATGAACAAGAAAAAAGAAACAAAAAAACAACAGAAAAAAATTACACTTGCGGTCGTTGAGAAAATGCTGACCTTGACCACGGCGGGGTTTGGGCTAGTTGCGGCGCTTGCGTGGAACAACGTGATCAAGGCTTTTGTGGATGAGTATGTGCAACCATTGGTCGGGGGAACGAGCGGGATCTGGTCGCTTCTTGCCTATGCTTTGCTTGTTACTGTGCTTGCGGTAGTTGTGACGATGTGGCTCTCCAAGATGGAGGAGAGGTTAAAGTAGCTATTTGGTGACCTGGAAGGTGCGCTCGGCGAGACGAGATTTGCCTTGCCTATTTTTGGCTTCGATAATGACTGAGTGAGTACCGGCAGGAAAGAGTAGGTCTAGGCTAAATTGTCCGTTTTGATCGACGATTACTAATTCGTTGTTAATGGTGACTACCGAGTCGCGGTCGGTTTTGCCTTTGACTGTTACTTTTTCTCCATAGACCTCGCCACTCACTGGTTGAAAGATCTCCACTTTGGGCAGGCTCCACCAGCCGATGAGTTGGTAGACCAAAAACCCAACAAAGGCAAACAGCGCTGCAAAAGTAAGAATGAGATTGGCGGAAATGAGCCGGGGACGGCTCGCGACGGGGCTAAGCAAACCACGGGGGATAACCTCTCCTGCGTCTCCTTCCTCAAAATCCCGTCTAAACATGGCGAGCACTGTCTCTGGATTGAGTCTTAGAGCTGTTGCGTAGTTTTTGAGGAAGCCCTTGGCGGAAGAGGCGGTGGGGAGAGCGCGAAAGTTGGACTCCTCAAGCGCACGTAAATACTCGGGTTTGATCTTGATTTTGACAGCAATTTCTTCGAGTGTCAGCTCTTTGAGTAGGCGCTTTTCTCTAAGCAACTCTCCTGCTGTTTTCATAATGTTAGGTTATAAGTATTAGTCTTTAAGTTTTAGGATTCTAGATTCTCGCGGGCAGCTAGCTGGTCGGGAGAAGTTATTAAAACCTGGCGGGGCTTGACTCCATCTGGTGGTCCGACAACTCCCGCGGTTTCGAGTTGATCGATGAGCTTGGCTGCACGGTTGTAGCCTATACTCAGACGACGCTGAAGGTAACTGGTGCTTGCTTTGCCGGCAGCACAAACGACACCAACTGCGTCGCTAAACAACTCGTCACGCTCTTCGCTAGCTCCTTCTTCTACCGCCTCGTTCAAGTATTTTTCTGTGACTTCTTCTTGATATTCGACGTGTTCGGGAGCAGCAGCTTTGA
>CAYNKT010000003.1:7844-21465 GCA_964397885.1 uncultured Pseudomonadales bacterium | reverse complement strand
TAGCTGATGAGATCGCGGATCTCTTGATTTTTGAGATAGGTGCCTTGGATGCGCGTTGGAAGTGGTCTGTCGGGAGGAACAAAGAGCATGTCTCCTTTGCCTAACAGCTTTTCGGCTCCTGGACTATCGATAATGACACGGGAGTCGATCATGCTTGTGACGTTAAAGGCGACACGGGTGGGGATGTTGGCTTTGATGAGGCCGGTTATGACATTGACGGAGGGGCGTTGAGTTGCGATTATTAGATGCAGTCCGGTCGCGCGAGCCATTTGGGCTAGGCGGACAATCAGATCTTCGACTTTGCTAGGAGCGGTAAGCATGATGTCGGCGAGCTCGTCGATCACGATTATGATGTACTCCATGGCGTTAAAGCCAGATAGTTCGTTGTATTCTTCAATATTCCTGGCTCCTACCTCGGCAAACATTTTGTACCTTTTGTCCATCTCTTTGGTGGCCCATTGTAAGGCGGCTATGACACGCTCGGACTCGGTAATGACGGGAGTGAGGAGGTGGGGGATGCCGTTGTAGCCGGTTAGCTCTACCCGTTTGGGATCTACAAGAATGAACTTAAGTTCGGCGGGTGAGTTGCGAAAGAGGAGGGTGCAGATAATATTGTTGATACAAATGGATTTGCCGGAACCGGTGGCACCGGCCACCAAGATGTGCGGCATTTTTTTGATATCGGCGATAACGGGCTGGCCGGATACTCCGAGGCCCATGCCGATTGCAAGCTTGGATTTTTCTTTTTTCATGTCAGGATGAGTGAGAACCTCGCTCAAGGTCACAAACTCGGGAGAGCGGTTGGGGATTTCGATGCCGACAAGATTGCGCCCAGGAATGGGTGCCTCGATGCGGATCTGTCCGGTGGGAGCGGCAAGAGCTAGCGCTAGATCAGTCTGCAAAGCTTTTACTTTGCTGAGCTTGGTACCCTCTTTGATACGAATCGCGTACTGGGTGATAGCCGGGCCACCATTAACCTCGACCACATGGGCGCCAATACCAAAGGAGTCCAGGGTGCTTTCGATGATGGCGGCGTTTTCTTTGACGTCTCCCCGATCGGCTTTGCCACCTTTTTCGGTAGAAAGGATACTAAAGGGTGGATATTTCCAGATCGTAGTCTCACCACTTTTGTTAGAGATTATTAGCGGCTCGGGTTTTTTGGCTTCAATGGGCGCCTCTACTGCTGGTTGCTTGTCACTTACCCCAGGAATGTTAATTTTGGTAACAGCGGTTTTGTCAAAGTTGGCGCTAGACTTGCTACTTGTTTCTGTACTTTTTTTAGAATGTGCTCGAACGTTTTTGACGGCGTTAATAATACCGGCGAAGAACAGTAAGACGTCTTCGAGGGGGGTATTGGTAAGGATCATAAAACCCACAAAGAGGATGGCAAAGTAAAAGAAACCTGCACCAAAGCTTGTAACTAAGATCGAGATTGCCTGAAAAAACTCTTCTCCCAAGGTACCTGCCTGGGTGAGCCCGAGGGCACCAGCAAAGATAAGTGATCCTCCTAAAAGCAGAGTGGGGCTTGCTACCGACCATTTGAGAGTGGTCATCATGAGGGCGATGCTCATAAGAAGGAATGGAAGAAATAGGGCTGCCCAGCCGAGCGCGACGTTAAGGACGAGATAAATTTTGCTCAGAAAGACTCCCTGCCTTGTAAACGAGAGCAGGATTATCACAGATAGTAGCGCAAAAATAACCGAGACGGTAGAGTACAGAATTTCTTTGCGTAGCTTGATCTTAAATGGTTTTTTGCGGCGACCGCGACGACGAGACATGGATGCTCCAATTAGATAAGTAATAAGTCATTTGTATTAGTCTTCTACAATTACTGGTATTACCACAGGATTTTTGCCTATCTGTTCTATGAACAGCTGGCTAACTTCCTTGCTTATCTTATCTCTACTATACAGCTTATCTCTAGTTATGTCTTGTTTGCCGACAGATGCCTTGAGGCGGGATTTGATCGTGGAGACAATCCCATCGTCGAGGTATTTGGTGATGCCTTTGGGAATAAGGTCGATTTCGAGATCGCCTCCGCCACGAGGGATGGTAAGGACAACGACAACTACTCCTTCTTGGAACATGAGCCGGCGGTCTTCGATGGGCTTGTCGGTATGGGTGATCTCTCCTGACTCGACGTAGACATTTTTGAGGTCAAGGGTATCGCCGAGCGTGACGGTTTTGTCCCCATGGATTACGATTTGTTGATTTTCGGGGATAATCACTCGTTCTTTGGCAATACCCATTTCGCCAGCTAACTTGGTGTACTGGACGGTGTGCCTATGAGTACCACCCGTAGGTAAGACATATCTGGGCTTGGTAAATGCCATGAGCATCATGAGCTCGGAAGCGCTAGCATGACCAGAGACGTGAAGGTCGTCTGAGATGTCAGAGTAACTCGTGACTATTTGATGGCGTGCGAGCATGTCGACAAGCCTGTAGACGTTGCTTTCGTTACCGGGAATTGGGTCTGCCGAGAAGATCACCTTGTCACCCGGATCGAGAGACATAAGTTGGTGGGTACCAGTTGCGATACGTTCTAGAGACGATCCTAGTTGACCTTGGCTACCGGCTATTATTAAGCACTGCTCAGATTTGGGGAGCAATTTGATTTTGCGTTTGTCAACAACGAGCCGAGGGGGGATGTCGAGAAACCCGAGTCCGGCGGCTACTTTGACGTTGCGTTCGACAGAGTAGCCAACAAAAGCTACTTTCCTACCTGCGCGGCGGGCAACCCAGAGAGCTTGTTGAATGCGACTGATGTTGCTGCTCATGGTAGTGACCACGATGCGATTTTCGACACCGCGAAACTCTCGCTCGAAAGACTCTTCTACGATACGCTCACTCAAGGAATGGCCTGGTTTTTCGCTGCGAAGGCAGTCTGAGAGTAAGAGCGTAACGCCTTCTGCTCCTGCTCTAGTCATGGAGGAGACATCCGGGAGTTCTTGCCCAACGGGAGTCCAGTCGAACTTGAAGTCCGACCCGTGATAGATATTGCCGAGAGGGGTTTTGATAATCAGGTGTTTGGTGTCGGGAACTGAGTGAGTGACGGGGATCATTTTGATCTCAAAAATACCTAGGTTAATGGGCTGTCTATCGCCGACGATATTAACTATTTTGGGATCGATCGAAAACTCTTTGAACTTTTCTTTGATAAAACCTGCGGTTAGGCGGCTCGTATAGATAGGGATTCCGCTTCTTAACTGAGGAATAATAAAGGGGAAGCCGCCGATGTGATCCTCATGGCCGTGCGTGACGACAAAGCCCCTAATTTTGCTCTGCTTATCTTTGAGATAGGTAATATCGGGTATCGTAAGATCTACTCCCGAAACTCCTTGGTCTGGAAAGCCCATGCCACAGTCGACGATAAAGATGTCGTCTTCTCCTTCGTACACAAACATGTTGTCGTGGACGTTGGGACTCCCCCCGAGAGGAGTAATTTTGATAACTGAATTTTGATTAAAAGTCATATGCTCTCCATTCCTTTTTGATATATACAGCTTACCATTTTATTGGTTCTTTACCATTAAACTCCAGATAATAGTTACATTTGGTAAACGGTTGACTGCCAAAAAAGCCACTATAGGCAGAAAATGGTGATGGGTGGGGGGAGCGAATAACCAGATGCCGCTCTTCGTCTACTACAGCTCCTTTTTTTTGAGCGTAGGCTCCCCAGAGGATAAAGACCAAATTTTCTTTCTTTTCGGACAAGATCTTGACGACTGCATCTGTGAACTGTTCCCAACCTTGATTTTGGTGTGAGCCGGCTTGACCAGCCCGGACAGTGAGCGTTGCGTTAAGTAGGAGCACACCTTGCTTGGCCCATTCTTCTAGATCTCCTCCTGCAAAAACAGGATCACTACCCGTGTCGGACTTGATTTCTTTGTAGATGTTTTGGAGAGATGGGGGGAGCTTGATCCCTTGATTAACGGCGAAACAAAGGCCATTGGCCTGGCCGTCGCCATGGTACGGATCCTGACCCAAGATCACGACCTTAACATCGTCAAAAGGGGTTAGGTCGAATGCACGAAAGAGAAATTTGGGCGGTGGGTAGACCCTGCCATTCTGGTACTCGTCTTTGACGAATTTTGTAAGCTCTCGAAAATAATCTTTCTCAAACTCTGGCTCTAGGATCTTTTTCCAGCTTGGTTCTATTTTGACATCCATAGTTAATTTGTAAACTCAAAGGTTGAGAGGATTTGGTCTAGTTTTGCTACGATATCTTCTGCAATTGGTTTATATTGATGTCCAATTTCTGAATAACTAAAAGGTAGTTCTTGCACAGTTATGACTACGAAATCGTTTTTTTCTGTTGGAATTACATAGTCGATGTAGGATTGGGCCGTGTTGCCGCCAACCTCTCCCCACCAACCTTCTAGTTTGCGAGCCTCGATACCATTGACTAATGTACTTGTTGAACTATTAATGATTGGACAATCTCCCCTACAATCTTCTGGATCAACAGTAGAAACTCGAATCGAAATGTTGTCTCCAAATGTAGTGCGATACTCGTCTTTATTAATCTTCCAATCTGAGGGGACTTCTAGAGAAAAACCATTTTTTGCATCGTTGTATGTCTGCCAGCCGGCGGTGGGATCAATTGTTGGCGAGGGAATGGGCTCGGGCATGAGACCGATATCGGAGGGGAGAGGATTGCCTATTTGTTTTAGTAGAGATAGATTGTAATAGAAGTAAGATGCCAGAGCGGTCATTGCCACGAGGAGAATTACGAGAATGGGGATGATAAAACTCTTTCTGGGTGAAGATGGTTCGATGGTTCGATCCATTAGACTTTGCGATGGGTTGGGTATTATAGGCGCGGATGGTTGTTGCATTGAGTCTTGTAATTGATTGTCCATAGATTTCCTAATAGGTTTAGTAGGCGGTCATATATTGTTTGTAATTGTCCTGGTTGACTATGACAGATTGAGTTTTCCCCTCGACTATCTTGCGAGCAACGCGGCGACAGAGCGCGTGAATAGTGCGCTCGAGGGTGCGGATACCTGAGTCATAACCCAGGGGGCGGGTAACGACAGGCCAGACAGCGGGATCTATCTGGATTTGACCAGAGAGCAAACCGGCGTCGTGCATGGCTTTGGGGAGCAAAAACTCCTTGCCGATGTGGATCTTTTCTTCGTCGGTGTAACTAGGCATAGTAATTAGCTCAAGACGATCGAGTACGGCTGTTGCTACATTGGTCGTGTTATTGGCGGTTGCGATGAATAACACCTGAGATAGGTCCAACGGATAGTCTAGATAGTGATCAAGGAAGCGATTGTTTTGGGTAGGATCCAGAAGTTCGACGAGTACTCCCATAATGTCGGCGCGGTCTTCTACCCCCACTCTATCAATTTCATCGAGTAAGATAATGGGGTTCATGCTCCCGGCATCGCGGAGCGCTTTGACAATGGCCCCAGGCTCAGCCTCGGCGAAAAGACGGGATTTGCCACGCAAGTCGCGGGCGCTACCTAGGCCACCAAAGGGAATGCGGGCAAAGCGGCGGCCCAGAACATCGGCCAGGGAGTAGGCGAAGGTGGTTTTGCCGGTACCAACAAGACCGACGAGGAAAATGGCGGGAGCCTTGACGTAACTCGTTTGCTCCTGATCACGGCGTAGCTTGAGGGTCGCGATGTATTCGAGGATACGGTCTTTGGGTTCTTTCATGCCATAGTGGGATTTTTCCATCTGCTCTTTTGCAGCTACGATATCGAGCTTGTCTCCGGTGTACTTTCCCCATGGGAGACTGGTTATCCAGTCGATGTAGTGGGCAATGCGATCGTATTCTTGTGAGTAAATACCTGTGTCCACCATCCGCTTGAGGCGTGAGAGCATCTCCACTGCCTTGGTACGCATTTCGTCCGGGACGGTCGAGTTTTGTACCATTTCGTTGAGATGGAGAAGTTCTTGGGCTAACCCCTGGTTTTGCGCTTGGGCAGTATTATCATCCATGGCTATATCGTATCATCCTACGGGGTGTAATTCTATTGACAGAGCGTTTGGGGGGCGTGCCAACATGAGCTTTTGCCACTGTCGTTATACTCCCATTCTTGGGGTGTACCTGGCTTATACTGAGTCTCTGTACCGTAGTACCAACCAATCTCGAGTTCCTCCGTAGTAATCTCGGGGATATCCTCTTGGTCTATGCCCTCTATAACGGGCTCAGTAAAACTTTGACCGTTTTGAGTTACACAAGTTGAGGGATAGGATGTAAGGAGGGTGCTGCCTTTGGCGGCGAGACAAGACTCGTAGGAATCGACAATAGGTTGAACTGATTGATAGTAGTGATAGGAATACCAACCTACGGCGAGTAAGGCGAGAACAACTGTGAGTAAACGTAGTCGCATTAGACAGAGTATAACAGGCTAGCGGCGGGGGCGAAAGCCACCACGGTCACCACCACGTCGATCTCTTCCAAAACCACCGGAGCGTGGTTCGCGAGGAGCCTCGGGTTTGAGCTCGGACAAAGGTACCATAGAGAGATCTACTCTACCCTGGTCATCTACGCCTTTGACATAGACGTGGACCTTGTCGCCAACTTTAACTAGAGAGCTAGCATCTTGGACATAGTCTTTGCTCATTCGGGAAACGTGGACTAGACCTTGTTTGCCTGGCGCAAACTCTACAAAACAACCGTATCCCTCGACACGAGTGACTGTTCCGTCATATTCTTCCCCTGCAACGGGTACGTGTACCATACCCTTGATCCAGGTGACGGCGCGGTCCATTCCCTCTGGATCAACACCAGAAACGGTAACAAGACCTTTGCCAGAACTGTCGTCGATGTCCACTTGCGAACCCGTTTCGGCCATGATCAGCTTGATCATTTTGCCGCCTGGTCCGATGACTTCGCCGATTTTGTCCATGGGTATCTCGAATTGAACAATTTTGGGGGCGTATTGACTGAGAGATTTCCTGGGCTCGGAGATCGCCTTTAGCATGACATCCATAATCTGCATGCGAGCATCTTTGGCCTGAGCAAGAGCTTGAGTTAAAACATCGAAGCTAATGCCGCTTACCTTAATGTCCATTTGGAGAGCGGTAATGCCATCGACAGTACCAGCGACCTTAAAGTCCATGTCACCAACGTGATCTTCTATGCCAGCAATATCGGTTAAGACTACCGATTTTTTGCCGTCGGTCATTAGTCCCATTGCGATACCGGCAACTGGTTTTTTGAGTGGGACACCGGCTGCCATTAGTGACATCGTTGAGCCGCAGACACTAGCTTGGCTAGTGCTACCATTGCTACTCATGACCTCGGAGACAACGTGAATGGTGTAGGGGAAGTCAGTCTCGTCGGGCAACATAGGAACGAGGGCTCGTTCGGCGAGAGCGCCGTGACCGATTTCGCGTCTACCGGGAAAGCCAAATCTGCCTGTTTCGCCACTGGCGTAAGGAGGCATGGCATAGTGATGAATGTAGCGTTTGACTGTTTCGTCGGTCATGGTTTCGAGTATTTGACCCATGGCAGGCGAGCCCAAGGTGGTAATAGAAAGAACCTGGGTTTGGCCGCGCTTGAAAACCGCAGAGCCATGCGGGCGAGGTAGAACATCTACTTCGGCTGCAAGCTCACGGATCTCGGTAGTAGCCCTACCATCGATACGCTTGCCCTCTTCTATAGTCATAGAGCGGGTTTCTTCTGCTAGGACATCGTGAACAATACTTGCCAATTGTTTGACATCAAGTTGTTCGGCATAGCTGTCTTTGAGGGTGTCAACAAAACTCTCGATGAGCCCGTCCTCTGCCTGAGGAACACCAAGGCGTTTTCTAATGTCTTGTCTGATTTTGCCCTCTACCTCTTTTTTGAGTTCTGCGGCAATAGTCTCGACCTCGACAACTTTTTGTTTTTCTTTGCCGACTTGAGAACGAAGGTCGTTAATTGCGGAAAGTATAATTTTGATAGCTTCGTGACCTTGTTTGATTCCTTCTAGAGCCTCTGCCTCGGTCGCCTCGGTCGCGCCTGCTTCGACCATGACAATGGCCTCAGCTGATCCCGAAACAACGAGATCGAGCTTGCTACCTTGTCGCTCCGTGTAGGTAGGATTAATGAGGTACTTGCCATCCTTGAGCCCAACTCTAACGCCAGCAATAGGACCGTTCCAGGGGATGTCTGAGATGTGGAGGGATGCTCCCGCGGCAGTAAGACCTAGCATGTCGGCGTCGTTTTCGCCATCGGCGGACAAGACAGTGGCGATGACCTGCACATCCCGGTGGAGGGCGCTCGGGAAAAGAGGCCTGATGCTCCTGTCGATGATCCTGCCCTTGAGAACGGCTTCATCTGAGGGACGCCCGTCACGCTTGACCCACCGACTGCCTTTTATCTTGCCTCCGGCATAGAGCTTTTCGGCAAAGTCAACAGAAAGGGGGAAGTAGGGGAGCATGGTGTCAGTCTTGGCCATGACTGTCGTCACGTGAACGACGGTTTCTCCAAATGTTGCTAAAATTGCGGCGTTAGCCTGCTCAGAAAACCTACCGTACTCTAGTACGAGGTCTCGGCCACCCACCTGGGCGGTAACTTTGATTGTATTCATGAAAATTTACTGGACTTATTTGGCGAGATCTAGATCTTTGATCAGGACGCGGTAACGATCCTCGACGCTATCTCTAAGATAGTTTAGGAGTCGTCTCCGTTTGCTGACCATTTTGAGGAGTCCCTTCCTGCTGTGATTGTCCTTCTTGTGAACCTTCAAGTGGCTGGTTAGCTCCTTGATACGCTCAGTGAGGAGGGCAATCTGGACCTCGGGTGAGCCAGTGTCTCCTTTCGTGGTTGCGAATTTTTTAATAATTTTGGATTTGTTATCGTCTTTTAGCATATTTTTTAAGATTTAAGTTTTAGTCGTTAAGTATTAAGTCACTTTTTACCTAGGCGTATTGTACAGGCTAAATACTATTTGCGCAACGTGAGATCAATTATTTGGCGGTGGGGGTCTTGAAGATTTTGGGTTTGAGCCAATCGGGTTGGGGTTTTTCCACTTTGATTTCGTTTTTTTGGACTGGTTTTTGCTCCGGCTCGACCACGGGAACGTCGGAAATAACTTGAGCTACCGGCTGACTAGTTGAAGGACGGGTGCGCCTGGCGCCATTCCTATACAAGACGGCGAGCGCCTCGAAGGTGTCGGCGGTCATCTCTGGACTGGAGAGACCATCTGTAGCATCCTCGATGCCTTGCATGAGGTTGCCTGCGATGTCAACGTCTAGGGGGAGTGACATTTCCTGAAGCAGAGCTGTTATAAGCTCCGAGTTGCTGCTACCTGAGTCGTTGAGGTTGATAGCTCCAAAGGTGCCGTTTTTGTTGCCTAGGTTTATTATAGTGGCTTTCCCGAATAACTCGACCTCTTTTTCGGCGAGCGAACCTAGCTCGTTAAGACCTGACGCACCGACGACAATGATGAGATCGGCGGCGGAGCCAGAGTAGCCAAAAACAACATCTTTTTGTTCGAGTGGGGCAGACCCTTGACGAGGAATAACCACCAAGTTGAGGTGACCACCCTCGGTGTTGCTAGTGACTTTTTCGATTTGATCCTCTGGAACATTGAGCGTAAGGACGAGATTGTTGCCACCAACATCATTGCCTATTTTGTCGAGACCAACAAGATGAGAGTCACGAACTATAGGTAGGGTCGAGCTAACGATCGTGGATTTTTTGCTATAGGCAATAAGAGCGAGATGGAGCGCAAGAGAGGCGGCAACCACGTCTTTGGTGGCATTGACTGGCACGCAGACCAAGATACTACTTGCCGAATCGATGTGTTGTTTAACTGAATTTGGGTCGTTTGCCATATAAACTCCTATAAGTAACTTGATTTGCAATCAGGAATTCCTGTGAAGGAGAGTCCTTTTTGATGTCAAATCTCGTCTGTTTTAATTTTCTTATAGGATATTATAACGCTCTTTTCTCCTATGTCAAGATTGGGGAATAGCATAATGCCACATTCTTTGCCTGTCTCGACTTTTTTAACCTCTTCTTTGCCGATCCTGATACTTTTGATCCTTGCCTCTTTGGTGGTTCCATCCGCTTTTTTGACGTGCACTTGGTCTCCTTGCTCTAGCCTCCCAGAGTCGACATGGCAGCCAGCAACACGATCTTTGTTGATCTCAAATACTTTGACTACTGTTGCCGTACCAAGCTCTTCTTCGTCGATCGTTGGCTCCATGATTCGAAGCACTTTTTTCTCAAGATATTCGAGGAGTTCGTAGATAATGCGGTAGGACTTAACCACGACACCCTCTGTCTCGGCTAACTTGAGTATGATGGGTGCGGTTTTGACGGAAAATCCCACAATGATGGAGCCAGTGGACGAGGCAAGAAGAACATCTGACTCGAGTATGCCACCGGTACCAGAGAAAATAATGTTGATTTCTCCTGATAAACTATTTTTGATTGCCTCGAGCGAGCCGAGCGTGTCTGCCCGGAGAATAATATTAAGTGAACCTGATGACTCTTCTGTGGTTATCTCTTCCTGGGGGACGTCTACCTCAGCAACTACAGATGCTGATACAGGGACACTGCTCACGATTTCGCCGATTGCGGGGAGCGTGTTAAAGCCAAGAATTAGACATGGCTCGCCGGGACTCGCGTGCAAAATTGGCCTACCTGCGTCGTCATATAGCGCTTTGACCCGGCAACTGGCGCTCTCTGTGTAAAGAGTCTGACCGATCACGATTTTGCCGGCTTTGACGACCACGGAGACCGTAGTCCCCCGATTTTTGTCTTTTTGGACTTCGATAATAGGGGCAATAAGGGTCACGTTTTCTTGGTAAGGAAGCTCTTCGAGCTCGGACAGTAGCAAGATGTTTTCGAGGAGATTGTCGAGACCTTTGCCAGACTTGCTAGAAACACCGACTGCTGGGACGTTGCCTCCGTATCCATCGGTAAAGACCTCATGCTCGGTTAGAGTGGCTTTGGCGACGTCCTCGGTAACCCCGGATTTGTCGATTTTGGTAATGGCGACAACAAAGGGAATGGCCGCCTCTTTGAGATGTTTAATCGACTCGACTGTCTGGGGCTTGACTCCATCGTCGGCTGCGACGACCAAAACTGCAAGATCGGCGACCTTGGCACCGCGTGAGCGCATTTCGCGGAAGGCAGCATGACCGGGAGTGTCGATAAAAGTGATTTTTTTGCCTTGATACTCGGCTTGATAGGCGCCAATGCTCTGAGTGATGCCTCCGACCTCTCGGGCGGCAAGATGGGCGTGGCGGATCGCATCGAGTAGGCTGGTTTTGCCGTGATCAACGTGGCCAAGAATCGCGACTATCGGTTGACGCACCAAGGAGGGAGATGCCGGTGACATTGGTTTTTTGCTGGTCATTTTTTGCCTCCTTTGTCATATCTAAGCTGCTTCTGCAGCTTGCTCTTCTTGATAACGGCGAATACGCTCTGCCTCTTCTTTGGCTTGCTCTTGTCTTTTGACTCGGCGGGCTATAGCCTTGCCGATCTCTTCGACAGCGCGGTCGTCAATTTCGCTCAGAGTGGGCGAGATTTCTTCGAGTTTGGCCTCTAGGTCAGCGACCTCTTGAATGCCTAGATCGAGGATGGTGTTGCGCACTTTGCTACCTAGCCCTAGCTCGTCAATTTGGAAGCTTTCTTCTCCGGTTGTGCTGAGAGCGATTTTGCCACTGCCATCACCTTTGATGTCAATCTTGTACCCAGTGAGTTTGGCGGCTAATCTGGCATTTTGGCCTCCCCTACCGATCGCGAGGCTGAGCTCGTCGTCTGGGACGGTAACGATAGCTTTTTTCTTTTTTTCGTCGATCTCGACTTTGAGATTGTCGGCGGGGGCGAGAGCTCCCGCGATAAACTTGTCGATGTCAGTCGAGTACTCGACAATATCGATTTTTTCTCCGTTAAGCTCGTTAATGACGGCCTGGACTCTGACGCCCTTTTGACCGACACATGAGCCGACTGGGTCTACCCCATCGACAGTACTTTTGACAGCAAGCTTGGTGCGATGACCGGCTTCGCGGGCAATGGCTACGATCTCGACAGCACCCGAGCTAACCTCTGGGACTTCGCGGGCAAAGAGCGACTCGACGAGCTGGGGGGTACTACGACTGACAATAATGGCCTGACCCTTGTAGGTATCGCGGATTTCTTTGATGTAAACGGCTATTCTTTGGTTGAGACGGTAGAATTCGTTAGCAATGTTTTCGCCTGTAGGCATAACTGCTTGACCACGGCCAATGTCTACGACAACATTGCCCCCATCAAACCGGAGAACCATGCCGGTTACCATGGTGCCTATTTTGTCGACATAGTCGCTAATGATGGCGTCTTTTTCGGCTTCTCTAATGCGCTGCAAAATAACCTGTTTGGCGACTTGGGCGGCAATCCGGCCAAAGCCAGGAGGAGTAGCGTCTTTGCCGTCTTTTTTGATCGTGATGGCACCGGATTCTTCGTTGACGTTCACCTCATAAAGCATGGCTTCTTCTTCTTCGATTTCGAGATCACGGCGGAGCGCTGCTTGAATGGCGGCACGGATACTATCAATAATTACCTTAGGTTCGATGCCACGCTCGGCACAGATGGCCATGAGCGCTAGGGCAAATTCGGATCTGATTTGTGACATATGTACTCCTCCGGAGTAATTTACAATTAACAGTTAACAATTTTCAATTATTAAGTTGTGGTTTTACAAAAAAAGTGGGCTACCCCACCTTACTAGTTCCACTACAACCACGCCATTATAACACCCGGGGGGAAATATCGCTACCAGACTGATATCTAAAGATCAGAGAGGTCTTCGTCTAAAATCTCGGTGCTACTGATATCCTCTTCGAGGGCGGTAAGAGTGTCGTCAACACTCGTTTTTTGAGACTCAACAAAATCCTGATCTGTACCATAGTCTACAGATTCCTCGACTTGCGCTGGCTGCTCATCCCGCGAAGCAGTGCCGCTCATAAGGTTTTGGATGGTGCAACCACCGAGGGTGAGTGATAAAGCGCCGACTAAAAGAAGTTTTTTGTACATAGTGTTCCTTATAGTGGTTTGTTAATAGCCTTAAGTGCGACGAGAGCCTCTTTGAGAAGAGTGTGGACGCTCTTAAATGCGTCAGTCGCAACTTTGACCTCAGCTCTAAGGGCTATAACGTCGTCCTTGTAGGTGCCTGACTCTGGGTCTAGTGCCATAAAGGCTGCTACTAGACCGCTAGACTTTGTGGCGGCAGCGGCAAGTGCGGCGCTTGCTGCATCGAGTTTGGTTTGGACAGTGCTAGTATCTACCCCAGACTCATTAAGGGTAGTAAGGCGGGTCTGAAAGCGAGTGATAATGCCCTCGAGCCGGGTTTTGTAAAAATCGAAGCGTTTGCTGATCCGCTCGGCGTGACGGGCGGCTAGTTGACTGCGAAACTCTGTGCGTTTAGCCTCAAATTCTTGTCTTAGCTCTAACCTCTTTTGTTCTCTTTCTTCTACTCGCTCCTGCATAGCCTCAGTCCGCGCATTAGCTTGAGCCTGGCGATCTTGTGCAGCTACTCGGCTGGCTGTCATGAGAATGAGCGAGAGTCCTAATACGAGAAAAGTTTTCTTCATCTTGCCTCCTAAGTTGCTTGTTACAAGCTATTTATATCACAGATATGATTTGTTAAGCTAAAATAATAGTTATGAAACATTTATTTTTAAC
>CAYNKT010000003.1:0-7744 GCA_964397885.1 uncultured Pseudomonadales bacterium | reverse complement strand
TGGAAGAAAAAATGACCAAAATATACAATCTTACCGACTGGCCGTATATCTTGTTGTCCGATACTCAGTATGTAGAAGTCCAAGACGATTTATACCAGATAGTGACTGTCGCAAATTAGAAGGAAACGGCGTCTACGAGGCGGGTGAGGAACGTTTGCTCGACATTAGTGACCTCCCCGGTTGCGGCAGATAGGGTGACTTTTTTGTGAAATTTGACGGGAATAACTCCTAAAAGCTTTTCTTGCTTGTCGCCCTCGATCACGTAGACTGGATCACCATCTTGTTCGAGTAACTCTCCTGCTTGGCCATCGCCTAGAGTGTCGACATAGGACGAGAGTACACCGCTACCTAGGAGGGCAGCGACTGCCTCGTCAGGTAAGATGGCGACAACTTTGAGGCCACGCGAAGTCGTCACAACTAGTTCGTTGTTGGCGCCCACCGAAAGCGGGAAGCCCGTACGTACGGAGGTGCCATTTTTGACAACCAGTGAAGTGTCGTCACCACCATTTTCGATTTTGAGCTCGGTATGTTCCCTTTCTTGCTCTCTCTCCTGTTCTTGCTCTTGTTCACCTGAGCCTGTGCCATTTTTGACCTCTTTTTGAGACTGTAGCTCTATTTTGAGGATTTCACCTTTTTCTAGCTCGGTTTCGGACTCGACTTCTTCGCCTGTCGCCTCGTTTTTGGTATGAGTTTTGATAACTGTTTTGTCACCTTCTTGATTAACCTCGTATTTGACCTCTACTTGTTCTTGGTGTTTTTCTTGCTCTTGTTCCATTTTGCCGTCGTCGTCTTTGTCCTCTTGCTCCGGCTCGTCCTCGTCTTCATCCTCTTGCTCCTGCTCGTCAAGGTTGTCGCCGAGAACGGAGGCTGTAAATCCCAGCTTGCCAGTTGAGTCGATCAACCAATCAGCCGCTACTTTGCCTGGTAAAACGACAAACCCAGTGATAACAAGGGCTGAGACAAATAGAGTTATGTAAAATTTGGACATGTGATCCTCCGAAACTATATAACTTCTTCATGTTCACAAAAAATCACCGAGATGTCAAATTAGGATAATTCTTGTCCAAGTTCTTCGACCAGTTTGCGGGCTTGGCGGGAGAGCTTTTCTGGCAACATGACTTTGAGTTTGATGTAAAAGTCGCCGCGACCGGATCCTCGAAGGCGCTTGATGCCTTTGCCGGATAATCTGACCGTGGTGCTGGGCTGAGTACCTGGCCTTATCTTGAGTTTGAGATAGCCCTCATCGAGAGTCGGGACCTGGGTCTCCCCGCCAAGGATCGCGAGAGTGAGCGGGATTTCGTGATAAATGAAAACATCGGATCCTTCGCGTCTGAACACTTTGTCGGGTTTGACGTTAATCGAGATATCAAACTCAGAGTACCTTATGCGAGTCCCGTCGTCGGAACCGGCAGGGATTTTGACTGTGTAGGATTTGCCCTGGTGAACAAAGCTTTTCTCGACACCACGAGCCGCATCCATAAACTCGATCGTGAGAGAGTAGTGAGGCTTGGCTCTATATTGCCCCCCAAAAGGACTAGACCCACCAAAGAAGCTCTCGAAAATATCAAATGGATCAGAAAATCCACCTGCACCGCGGAAAAGATCCTCAAACCCTCCACCACTTGAGTAAGTGTAGGTAAAGGGACCCTGTCGGTATGTCTGACCCCCTGCTCCACCAAAGCCGGCTGAGGGATCAAAAGCGGCGTGGCCAAACTGATCGTACTTGGCTCGTTTGTCTTTGTTGCTCAAGACCTCGTAGGCTTCGTTAATTTCTTTGAACTTGGCCTCAGCTCCCTCTTCTTTGTTGCGATCTGGATGCCAACGGAGTGCAAGCTTGCGGTAGGCAGACTTGAGCTCTGCGTCGCTTGCGGATTTGGCAACCCCCAAAATATCGTAGTAATCGTGTTTGCTGACCATAGGGAGATTATAGAACCATATGTAGCAGATGCCAAGAGCGAGTGCTAAGTTAACTCAGTCTTTTGCTCCAGTCGCGGAGAGTGTTACTCATCAGGCGTTTGAGGATTTCGTCAAAGCCGACTCCGTACATGTCGAGAATACTGGCAAGGGCGACGTCGAGCTCTTTGGGTCCAAAGGCGGGATTGCTGTTACTATCGATAAAATAGTAGCGCCCAGACTGATCTAGGCGAATGTCGAATTTGGCGTAGTCCCCCATTTTGAGAACACGGAAGGCGCGTTTGACCAGCTCGACAAGGGTGATGTCGGTGATTTTTTCGTAGTGGTAGGAGTCGTTTTCGCCTGTCCACTGGTCAGCAAAGGTGGCAAACTGGGTGGGATCCTCTGTTTCACGAAAAACTTTTTCTGCCAGATAAACCTTGGTATTACCTCCCTCCAAAACGATGGCTGTGAGCTCACGCCCAGCGATAAATTCTTCGACTATAACCGGCTGCTGGTAGGTTGAGATCAAAAACTTGAGCCTTTCGCGCAGATGCTTTTCGTCGTGACTAACGGCATCCTCGGTCACTTCGACGGCACCGTGGATTTCGTTGAGCTTGCTTATTAAGGGGAAACGAAGCTCGGGACTCATGACTGTTGTGGCGGAGGGGAAAAGCTGAGTGCGGGGAGTGGGGACAGCGTGGGTAGAGAGTAGGTCTTTGACCAGGTACTTGTTATAGGCAAGGGACTCGCCGAGCATACCAGCTCCGGTGTAGGCAATGTCCATGGCCTCAAGCATACCAGGGATACTGGCTGCTAGGTATTCTTGGCCGTTAATGCTACCTACGAGATTAAAGACCATGTCAGGATGATCTTTGGCGAGAGTGATCATCATCTCGGGGCGACCTGGATATAACTTGGTTTGGATGCCCATTTTTTCGAGATAGGATGCGATCACTATGGCGTCCTCTTTGGCGTCTTTTTCGGTAATATACTGCTCTGCGGTCGGGAAGTACTCTCTTTTGACCTCGCTATAGATCAAACCAACAAACTTGGGCAAAGGAGGGGGCGAACCACCAGGCTCATCTTTAACATTGTCTTGGGACACTTTGTTCATTTTTTTACTTTACTATTCCGCCTTCATTATAATTACGACTGAATAATAGCAATTTTATGTGATTTCTTTTGTTATCACAATCATTCTTCTAATAGTCAGGTCATCACCCGCTCTAATGTACTCGCCAGGGAAGTCAAACCAGACGCGAAAGAACTTGCCACGGCGCATCGCCCTAACGTAACCAAGCTCGGGATCGAGGAGATAGATGTTCTCGCCGTCGATATCGACGACTACAGAATAGTGGCCATCATCCTCAGAAAACCAGTCGACAATCACGGGAGTTTGTTCTTCGACGACAAGTCGTTCGAGATCTTCTAAGGTGCTGTCATCTTGAATATATCCAACAAAGCCAAGATCGTGTGCGTAATCTAGCATCCGAGAGGCCTCGATCCCTAGTTCTGGATCGCAGTTAGTATCACGAGCGATCTGCTCCTCGGATTTGTCTACTCCGTAATAGGAGAGGACCATCTTGAGGGTGGCAGGACCACAGAGACCAGATTTTTGACGAAAGGGCTTGATTTTGAGCATAGCGAGATCATTGTAGCAGAGGGTTGTAGAAAGTAAATATGCTATAGGTCTTAACAAAACTGGTTTTGTGAGGCAAAATGGCAAAGGTTATTTAACGGGAGAACAATTTCATGGGGCATTGAAAGAGAGTGGCTGGGGGATCATATCTAGTGACAGAAATGCGCTGGGCGAGATTGATGTGCATGAAGCACCCACGACGCCGCCTCTCTGCGAGGAGCCGCCTGTTCTAACCAATAAACTTCATCCCTTAGCCTACACGCTGGAAATCCGCCCTGGGGCGATGGATAGACCGACGACCCCTTTAGGCAGAATGAAAGAAGAATTGCTTTTCCCCCACCCAAGTACTATTCCAAAAGTGAATCCTACTTAAATTTAATTCCAAACTTTCACCAATATCCCCTGCCGTAGTGAAAAGTTGACTCGGAGTTCATGACCAGGTCATACTTTTCCTGTGAGCAAATCGGGGCGAACATGGTTCCGGGTTCGGTGACTTTTTCTCCATGAACATTCTCAAAACTGATATCCCGATCCATCATCCAAAATCCTACTCTCTCGTAGACGCCGTATACTTTTTTATCAAGATCAACGTTGAGACAGGCGAGGTCGCAACTATGCTCTCTCAAGATGTCTAGCCCTTTTTTGAGCATTACTGTTGCTATGCCCTTGTGTCTTGCTTTTTCTCCTACACACACCCCACCCATCCCACCAAGCTTGATCTCTGTGCCGTCAAATTCGATTTTTCTCTCAAAGAGCGCGAGCCTACCAATGATAACTCCTCCAAAACTAGCAAAAAGAAAACCAAAAGGCTCGGCGATAAAATCTTCTTCGACATCTTCTTTTGAAACATCTGCAAAACATTCTTGGTTGAGCCTATTGATCGCATCATTTTGCTCTGAAGTGAGTTTGTCGGTATCTACGTATTTGAGAGTGATGTTCATGGAGTAATTGTAGCAAGGAAAAGCCCCGGGAGACCGGGGCTTTTGTACCTATGGGGACCGACCTACAAGGACGGTCCTTGAAGGTTATTTGTCTTTACCTTCGTCGACTACTTCGCCTTCTTCTGGCTCATCGCCTTTGGAGTCGTCTTTCTTGGACTCTTCCTTGGAGTCGAAACCCTCGGTGGCACCTGCTTTGGCTTGCTCTGCTTCCGCTGCAGCCTTGTATAGGCGCTCACCGTACTTACTAAGAGCTTCGCTAGCCTTTTTAATCGCTTCATCTAGGCTACTCACCGTGGCATCGCTCTTGTCTTTGGCGTCTTTGAGACCCTTAACAGCCTCTTCGATCTCCTTTTTTTCGTCGTCTTTAATCTTGTCGCCGGCGTCTTTGAGAGTTTTTTCTGTCTGGAAAACTAGAGTGTCGGCCTCGTTCTTTTTCTCGACGAGTTCTTTCTTTTTCTTGTCTTCGTCGGCGAACTTTTCGGCTTCGGCTTTCATTTTTTCGACTTCTTCGTCACTAAGGTTAGTGGCGTTTTGGATCGTGATTTTTTGCTCTTTACTAGTACCCTTGTCTTTGGCACTGACATTTAAGATACCGCTGGCGTCGATGTCAAAGGTGACCTCGATCTGAGGGAGACCGCGAGGAGCTGGCGCAATGCCATCGAGGATAAATCTACCTAGACTCTTGTTATCGACAGCCATGGGACGCTCACCTTGCAAAACATTAATCTCAACCTGAGGCTGGTTGTCGGAGGCGGTCGAGAAGACTTGGCTCTTGCTGGTTGGAACTGTCGTGTTACGCTCGATAAGCGGGGTCATGACACTACCCATGGTCTCTATCCCGAGCGTTAGAGGAGTAACGTCGAGAAGCAGGACATCGTGGACTTCTCCGCCGAGAATACCTGCCTGGATAGCGGCACCGACTGCAACAACCTCGTCGGGGTTGACACCCTTGTGAGGTTCGCGGCCAAAGTAAGCTTGGACGGCCTTTTGCACGGCCGGCATACGGGTTTGACCACCAACAAGAATAACTTCGTTTATGTCTTTGACCTCAAGTTTGGCGTCTTTCATGGCCTTTTTGCAGGGTTCGATCGTCTTTTGGATAAGATCATCGACTAGCTCTTCGAGCTTGGCTCTTGTGAGAGTCATGGTGAGGTGAAGTGGAGAACCGCTCTCACCTTGACTAATAAACGGTTGATTGATCTCGGCACTTGAGCTACTACTTAGCTCGATCTTGGCTTTTTCTGCCGCATCACGAATACGTTGAAGCGCCTGTTTGTCGGAGCTTAGGTCGACACCGTGCTCTTTTTTGAACTCGGAGACGATGTAGTCGATGATTTTGTTGTTAAAATCATCGCCACCTAGGAAGGTATCGCCGTTAGTTGACTTGACCTCAAACACTCCGTCACCAATCTCGAGTATAGAGATGTCAAAGGTACCGCCACCTAGATCATAAACTGCGATTTTTCCGGCCTTTTTCTTGTCTAGACCGTAGGCGAGAGCGGCGGCTGTCGGCTCGTTGACGATGCGCTTGACCTCGAGGCCTGCGATTTGACCAGCTTGTTTGGTAGCCTGACGTTGACTATCGTCAAAGTAAGCGGGAACTGTAATAACTGCGCTTTCGACTTTTTCGCCTAGGTATGCTTCGGCGTCAGCTTTACATTTTTGGAGGATTTTCGCGGAGATTTCTTGAGGTGTGTACACCTTGTCCAGAATCTTGACGGAAGCCATGCCATCTTTGCCGGCGACTATTTCGTAAGGAACTTTTTTCATGGTGTCCTTGACCATTTCGTCTTTGAGTTTGCGCCCCATGAGACGCTTGATACTAAAGATGGTATTAGCCGAGTTTAAGACCATCTGGTTTTTGGCTACCTGGCCGACCAAGTTTTTGACGGGCTCAACGATACTGGGGATAGTGTTGCCACCCTCTGCAGAGGGAATAACCTTGGGTTTGCCACCCTCCATTACTGCTATGCAGCTGTTGGTCGTACCTAGATCGATTCCGATAGTTTTAGTTGTATTTGCCATATATATCCTCCTTCATTTCTATAATTATTTTTGGCCATTACCAATGGTTACTCGAGCGGGTCGCAAAACCCGGTTGCCAAGTTTATATCCAGCTTGCTGGACGACAATAACTGTGTCCTTCTCCCCTGGGGCAAGCTCTGCACATTCCATCTCGGCAGGGTTAAACTCGCCCTCGGTGCTAATGGTAGCGACTCCCTCGTCGACTAGGATTTTGTCGAATGAGCTCAAGATTATCCCGAGAGATTTATCACCATTCTGAGATGCCATGCCTAGGTGATCTCTGACCTCAAGTAGCTTGGTAATGAGCGCGACGTTCGCAAACTTGATAACAGCGGAGCTATCTCGCTCGAAACGTTTCTCGAGATTTTGATAGTCGGCGAGAGTTCTAGCAAGTTTCTCTTCTAGCTGTTTAACCTTTTCTGAGTCATCATGAGTGTTGTGAGTTTGATGTGCTGTTTTAGTTGATGGTTTCTTTGACATATACTGTTATCCTCCTTCATCTCAGATTTCGCACAGACTGCTTATTCAGCCGTTTTGCGAATCTGAATATTCTGGCGGATTGCATACTATTTGTAATAAACATATGTATTTACCAACTGGCGGCTATTTCGTCGACCAAGCCAGAAACGTGTCTGAGCATGGGGTAAATAAAGGGATAGTTGAGACGGGCGGGACCGATCACGCCGATATGCCCGTGCACATTGCGGGCGGTGAAGTCGACATAGGCCATGCCACAACTGTAAAGATGATCAATGCCAAAGTCGTCGCCAACTATGATGTGGATGGGGTCATGGTCAGTTGAGCGGGCGAAGATGCTGTTCATATCACGGGAGGACTCGATAATGGTGAGAACGGCGCGAGTGACGTCGATGTCATAGAACTCGGGTAGTGAAAGAATATTGGCGTAACCACTGCTGTAGACGGCTCCGTCATCGGTTACTGCCACACCGATGTTGCCGGTTTTCTCGGATAGAAGCCTAGTGGACTCTTGGAGAAGATTGTCTAAACGCTCGCGGTTGTCCCAAATTCTTTCTTTGACGGCTACCTCTTCGGTCACGGGGAGCTGCTGCTCTTGCATGAGTTCGGTGACGTAGAGTCTGAGGGCAATCGGGGTTGGGATGCGGCCAGCTGACGTGTGAGGCTGTTGTAGATACCCGAGATCTTCGAGGCGGACCATTTCGTTACGGATGGTGGCGGGGGAGACACCAAGGTTGTATTTTTTGTCCATGGTGTCACTACCAAC
>CAYNKT010000002.1:0-35519 GCA_964397885.1 uncultured Pseudomonadales bacterium | reverse complement strand
GCTATTGGGATACGGCACTTGCCGACCAAGAAGTCGATGACTATATCGAGTCTCTCCTCTCCCGCCCTCTCCGTGCTAAAATAATCTGATGAACCCTCAAACTACTCTTAATGACATAGTAAGTCTCGCCAAACGCCGAGGATTTGTCTTCCCCGGAAGTGAGATCTATGGAGGACTTGCCAACACCTTTGACTATGGACCATTGGGAGCAGAGCTCAAGAAAAAGGTCAAAGATTTGTGGTGGGAGACATTTGTTACTCGCCGAGACGACATGGTTGGAATCGACTCAGCCGTCATTAGTAAAGAAGATATCTGGAATGCATCAGGACACGTCGCCGGACTTAACGACATCATGCTCGACTGCAAAAACTGCAAAAATAGAGCCCGCGTCGACCACCTAATCGAAAATTATTACGAGAAAAAGGGTCAAGAGATCAAAGTAGAAGGCAAATCTCTAGCGGAGCTTGAGAGTATTATTAAGAGCGAAAAAATCAAATGTCCGGTTTGTGGCAGCACTGAGCTGACTGAGCCTCGCCTCTTTAACCAACTTTTTCCCGTTCATATCGGTGCAATTGCCGGAGACAAGGATCTTGCTTATCTGCGCGGGGAGACTGCCCAGGGGATCTTTGTTAATTTTAAGAATATCCTAGACTCCTCTCGGGTACGCCTCCCTTTTGGGGTAGGGCAGATGGGTAAAAGCTTTCGTAACGAGATAACCAAGGGCCAATTTACCTTTCGTACTGTCGAATTTGAGCAAGGTGAGATCGAATACTTCTTTGATCCGGAGAGTTCCAAATGGGAAGATATTTTTGAGTCATGGCTAACTATTATGCAGGACTTCGTGACCAAGTCCCTGGGGGTAAAACCAGAGAATCTGCGCGTTAGAGAGCATAGCGATAAGGAGCGGAGTTTTTACAGTAAACGTACAGTGGATCTAGAGTACAACTTCCCCTTTGGTTTTAAGGAGCTCTGGGGGCTTGCTTACCGCACCGACTACGATCTAGGCCGTCATCAGGAGTTCTCGGGCAAGGATCTTAGTTATACCGATCCTAGTTCAGGTCGTAAATTTTTACCCCACGTTATCGAGCCTGCCGTCGGGATCGATAGGTTAGTACTCATGGTTCTTTGTGACGCATATTGGCATGACACAGCAAATAGTCGTGTCGTGCTCAAACTCGCACCAAGCCTGGCTCCGTACAGTGTCGCTGTTTTCCCGCTCGTCAAAAACAAAGAAGAATTGGTAGCAAAAGCCCGTGAAATATTCGACAATCTTAAGCCTGACTTCAGCGTCTCTTGGGACGATAGGGGCAATATCGGCAAACGCTATTACTACCAAGACGAGATGGGTACCCCTCTCTGCGTCACGGTAGATCATAAGTCACTCGAGGACAACATGGTCACCGTCCGTGATCGCGACACGACCAAACAAGAGCGTGTTAATATAGATAAGTTAACTAGTTATCTTGCCACAAAATTACGATGAAAAAATCTGCCCTCATCATAGTAGTTATTGTCATTCTTGCGCTTGTTTCTGGCATCGTTTTATCTGTCAAACTCCTGACCAAACAAAAAGTCGTGAATAATAACGATAGCGCGGCAGTTGACCTGCCAGTTAACACCATTCCCGTATCTGAGAGACCATTTATTACCCTCACCCCAGACACCTCCGGTCGTAACCTTACCCTATCTGTGAGCGGGGCGCCAAAAGAAGGGAGTATGGAGTATGAGATGGTCTACCAGGCAACTGACAAGCAAGAAGGCGCGCTTGGCACTCTTACCCTAGACTCCGAAGTTCAGCCTATCGAAAAAACCATTCTCCTAGGCAGTAGGAGCGCAGGAGGAGCAACAACCTACCACGAGGGTGTGACAGGTGGCTCGTTCACCGTTACCTACCAAGAGACTCGGCTCAAAGAACAGTGGAATTTCCTCCGCTTTGATCCCAGTGATCCTGTTCTTACTTCTCCCGACGCACGCTTTAGTGTCATGTTCGACAAACTAGCCCTCAAAGCAGATACCGTGGTTGTCACCATGAAAACCTTTGGCTTGCCTATTGCGATTCCCGCAGGAAACTTGGTTGCAGGGCCCTATGCCTTTTTTACGGGGCTAGACCCCAAGGGTGATGCGACGATCGAGATCAAGCTCCCAGCAGGAGAGCACCAGGAGCCAACGATCCACGAGTGGAGTGGGGAAGACTGGACCGCACTCAAGACCGCTCTCGACGGAGACTCCGTCACCGCCTCCGCGACAGGCAATGTCTTTGTCGTAACGGCAAAATAAATCGATTTCCCAAATTCTAAAATCTATAACCTATAATCTAACTTTCGGGTAGCCTTCGGTTTTTATATCAAACTGCATTTTCCTAGTACAAACATATTGACAACTAGATCATTTTAATCTAAATTTAATCCAGTGGGAAAAAGTGGGGAGTAGACTTATATGTTTATAGGCGCACATTATCACAGTCTTGATGACAAGCATCGTGTTGCCGTGCCTAGAGCATTCCGCCCTGAGCTAGAACATGGCTCTGTCATGACATACGGACTGGATGGCTGTCTCTTTATCTTTACCTCCGACTCTTGGTCCATCCTCCTTGATAAGCTTGCGACCCTCCCGCTTACAAACAAAGCAGGGCGTAGTTTCTTACGTCTTCTGACATACAACGCCGCTCCTCTCGACATGGACAAAGTAGGTCGTACCCTCATTCCCGAAAATCTCCGCCTAGTAGCAGGTATCGACAAAGATGTTGTCTTTGCCGGTGCTCTCACTCGTGTCGAGCTTTGGGACAAACAAAAATACCATACATACGTCGAAAGTCTCGAAGGCCAGGAAGGTGAGATCGAGACTGCACTTACGGAGTTAGGAATCTAATATGCTGCCAAAAACTAACATTCACACCCCCGTCTTGCTTAGTGAGGTAGTGGCGCTACTTGCTCCAGGGCCAGGCAAGAAGTTTGTCGATGCCACTTTGGGTGCTGCAGGCCACACCATGGCACTCTTAGAGCGCGGCGCCGAGGTGGTCGGGATCGACCACGACCACGAGATCATTGAGCTAAGTCAAGAAAGAGTAGCCGAGGCAGGCTACTCGGATAGCTTTACCGCCAAACAAGGCGCTTTCGCATCTGTCATTCCCACGCTCAGCGGAGAGTACGACGGCATTCTTTTTGATCTAGGTGTCAGCAGTTACCAGCTCGATACGGCTAGCCGTGGATTTTCTTTCCAAAAAGAGGCCCCGCTTGATATGCGCATGGATCCATCGTCTCAACAGGTTACCGCTGCCGATCTAGTGAATGGACTAGGGAGAAAAGAACTTTACGAGCTATTCCAAGAACTTGGTGAAGAAAGATACGCCCGACGCATTGCCGACGAGCTCGTTCTCGCTCGCCGCGTGAGTCCAGTCGCAACAACTAGAACACTCGCCAGAATTATCGAGGGCATTGTCCCAAGAACTGGCAAAATTCATCCCGCCACCAAGGTCTTTCAGGCCTTGAGAATGGCAGTTAATAGTGAACGTGAAGAACTCAAAGCCGCTCTGCCCTCGGCTTTGAGTCAACTTCGCGTGGGTGGTACTCTCGTCGTCATCAGTTTTCATTCCGGCGAAGATCGGATAGTCAAGTCATTTCTCAAAGAAAAAGCCGAAAGTGGTGAGCTCGAAATAATCGGCCTCAAGCCACTTAGTCCGGGTCTAGGGGAAGTTAGCGCCAATCCCCGCTCCCGTTCAGCCAAACTACGCGCTGGGAGGAGGGTTAAATGAAACTACCCAAACTGCTCGCTTTCTTTATAGTAGTCCTAGGGCTCCTCAATGTAACCTTTAGCAACCACTCGCTCGACGACTCGAGTCTAGTCGCAGACCTAAGTGTCGAGATAGGGCAGCTCGAAAGAGACAACACCATCCTCAAATCCAGGATTGCCGAGGCTGGTGCCATCAAAAATCTTCATGAAGTAATTGCGGAGAACGGCTTTGTCGAAACTCCCAAGATAGTCACTCTTAGTCCCGCTACGCAAGTTGCCTCTCGCTAAGACTCTATTAGCCCGTCCGTCACATGCTATATGCTATAACCTAACCATATGCAATCTCGTGTCCAGCTGCTCTATCTCGGTTTCCTGGTAGTCGTTGGAGCCATCATCCTTCGCCTCGCTTATTGGCAACTAATTAAAGGCGGAGAGCTCAAGATCGAGGCACGCGATCAGTATGTCGAAAAACTAGTGCTGACTCCTGAGAGAGGCGAGATCACGACCTCCGATGGGTTCCCGCTTGTCGTCAACAAGCCCGTGTACAACGTCACCGCCTACACTCCCACGCTTAAGTCCTCTCCTAGAGAGATTATCGATCAAATTCTCCCACTCCTCCAGTTTGACATCGACGAGCCGAGTATCGCGACCGATCCAGCAAGGCGCGAGCTCAAGCTCCAAGAGCTAAGGGCTGAGGCAGAGCTAAGCATGCTGGACCGATTGAGTAACCGTAGCTACGCAGTCCTCGCCCGCAGTATAAGCCTAGACGAAAAACTTGCGATCGATCAACTAGCCCTCCCCGGAATAGATTTTGAGGAAAGTTTTGTACGTAGTTATCCAGAGGCATCTATGTCTGCCCACTTAACCGGCTTTGTCGGTAGAGATGATCTTGGCGAGCCGACCGGCTACTTTGGTCTCGAGGGTTACTACAACCGCGAGCTGGCGGGCAAAACAGGTGTCCGCGAACAAGAAAAAGATGCCTCCGGTAATCCTCTTATTATCGGCGACTTTCGTGAGCTTATGAGCCGCGACGGGCGCACTCTCAAGCTGCACCTCGAACGTGGTGCTCAATATCTCGCCGAACAAGCTCTCAAAGCGGGTCTTACGCGCTACGGAGCCGTTTCTGGCGAAGTCTTGGTTATGGATCCCCAAACAGGTGGCATCTTGGCAATGGTCTCGCTCCCCTCCTATGACCCAGGCAAGTTTTACAACTTTGAGACTAGTCTCTACAAAAACCCCGCCGTTAGTAACAGCTACGAGCCAGGCAGTACCTTCAAGGTCTTGGTCATGGCTGCAGCACTCGACTCAGGCGCAGTCAAGCCAGGCGATCGTTGTGACATCTGCACCGGCCCTCTCCCCTTGGACAAGTATCTCATCAAAACCTGGAACGGAGAGTATCATCCGGATAGTACGCCTAGCGAGATTCTCGAAAACTCCGATAACATCGGCATGGTCTGGGTAGCCAACAAACTCGGCGGTGAAAAAATGGTCGAATACCTACGAAAGTTTGGCTTCGGTGAAAAAACGGGTATCGATCTACAAGAAGAAATCGCACCCGCACTCCGTGATAAATGGGGAGAGATAGACTACGCAACTACCTCATTTGGACAAGGTATCGCCGTTACCTCCATCGAGATGCTCCGGGCAGTTGCCGCCATAGGGAATGGAGGCATCATGATGGAGCCCCGTGTAGTCAAACAGGTCATTGGCGAAAAAACCGTAGACCTAGAGCCGCGATCCCTGGGTCGAGTTATCAGTGAGGACGCAGCCTCAGAGCTGACCTCGATGATGGTCGCGTCTGCCGAGCATGGTGATGCCAAATGGGCACGCCTTCCCGACTACAAGGTTGCCGGCAAAACAGGCACCGCTCAAATCCCGGTATCTGGCCACTACGATACCGAAAAAACCATTGCCAGTTTCATCGGGTTTGCTCCAGCGGAAAATCCCAAGTTTGCCATGCTAGTCAAGCTCAGGGAGCCAACCAGCTCCCCCTGGGGCTCTGAGACTGCCGCACCTCTCTGGTTCTCACTTTGCCGCTCCCTCCTTCTCCACTACAACATTCCACCTGGCTCCTAGAACCTGTTAGAATACTTTTGTTTATGCAGCAAAAACTTATTGTTCTGATCCGCCGCTTACTCCGTCCGCTTTTTCCGCAATGGATAGTCAATTACCTCTACCATCTTCCGATCGCCTACCTTGCCGCTCGTTTTTACGGCAATCCTGCGCGTGATCTCGAGATAATTGGTGTGACAGGCACAGACGGCAAAACCACCACCTCCCTCATGATTTATCATATTCTCAAGACTGCCAAAAAAAGGGTTGCTGTCATCAGTACCGTCGAGGCCAAAATCGGCCGAAAAAGCATCAAAACCGGCTTTCACGTCACCTCTCCCGATCCCTGGAAACTCCAGCGGCTTTTGCGTAGCATCAGATCGCAAAAATACCGCTACGTCGTGCTCGAGGTGACATCGCATGGGCTTGATCAGTTCCGCCTTTACCCGATCCGTCCCAAGATCGCTGTCCTAACTAACATTACTCACGAGCACCTCGACTATCACAAAACGTTTGAGGAGTATCGAGACACCAAACTCAAGCTTTTCCGGCACGCCAAGCACGCAGTCATTAGCAAAGATCTCCCGGTGTTTAGTAGCGTTAACGCCAGGCTCCCTGGAGTCTTGTTTTCGACTTACTCGCTAGCAACCGACTCACAGCTCAAGGCTACTTCTGTCAAATTCCTCAAAGGACGAACGAAATTTAGTCTTGGTAGCGTTAACTATGAGCTACCTTTAAGCGGCAAATATAATCTCTACAACGCCCTCGGTGCAATCTCTGCTTGCTTGATCCTGGGGGTACCTCCTCTAATCATTAAGCGTGCGCTCGCTAGCTTCCCAGGTGTCAAGGGCAGGCTGGAGCAAATTGAGAACAAGCGTGGGATTCACGCCTATGTCGACTTTGCCCATACCCCCAACGCTCTCTACGAGGTACTGACGGCGGTACGGGCAGAGATGCATCAAGGCGAGAACCTGATCGTGGTCTTTGGCGCAGCCGGACAGAGAGACGCATCCAAACGTCCTCTAATGGGCAAGCACGCCGCGAGTCTTGCCGATCATCTTGTAGTTACCTCCGAGGATCCCCGTAGCGAGGATCCAGGGGAGATTGCGAGGGAGATTATTACTGGAGTCGCCAAAGACAAAAAAACTCGAGTTACTATCGAACTAGATAGGGGCAAGGCGATCGATCTCGCCGTCAACACCATTGCCAAGCCTGGGGATTGGGTGATAGCATGTGGTAAGGGTCACGAAGAATCCATGAATCTCGATGGGTTCCACGAGACTCCCTGGTCAGATCAACTCGCTCTAAAAAACGCCTTAGAAAGGAAATTATGAATCAGTTAGGTCACGCCGCCGCCATTATTCTCGCAGCCGGGCGTGGGACTCGAATGAAAGCCAAAAACAAAAACAAAGTAGCCTTTAACTTGGGTGGCAAACCCATGATCACCCGCGCCGTCGACAACCTCAAAAGTGCTGGGATCGGCCAGATAATCGTTGTTGTCGGGTTTCAATCCGAATCAGTTAAAAGAGCCATCGGCACGGGGGTCGAGTACGCCGTCCAAAAAGAGCAGCTTGGTACAGGCGACGCCCTCAAATCAGCCCTGCCTCTACTGCGTCCTGACATTACCTCGGTTTTATCTGTCTATGGTGACGATTCTGCCTTTTATCCTATTAGTCTCTACCAAGAAATGGTCGACAAGAGGCAAGCCTTGGACGTGCCTCTCATTTTTTTGACGCTTCACAAAGAAGATCCGCACGGCCTAGGTCGCATTATTCGTAACGCTAACGGTGAGGTACAAAAAATCGTCGAAGAAAAAAATGCTTCAGAACAAGAGAGGCTTGTACAAGAAATCAACACCGGCTTCTATTGTTTTGACCGCCACTTTCTTGATAACTACATCGGGCTGGTCAAGCGCAACCCATTAACCGGCGAGTTTTACGCGACCGATATGGTAGAGATCGCCCTTAGCCAAGGGTTAAAAGTCGAAGCAATGCTAGCAGAGGATGACTCAATTTGGCATGGGGTCAACAGTAGGAGCGACTTTGCGAAAGCTCAGGCCAGGTTACGTCATGAGTAAAGTCTACTTTATTGGGATTAAGGGAGTCGGCATGACTGCTTTAGCGTGCTGTTACCAAGACTCCGGTTGGGATGTAGCGGGCAGCGACACAGGCGAAGTGTTTATTACTGACGCCGTGCTTAATGAGCGTCAGATCAAGATCTCTCCCCTTGACGTACCCGTCCCCACTAGCTCTAACCTCGTCATTTACTCAACCGCCTACGCTGCGCCTCAAGTTAGCTGCCGGGCCATCCCCCTTGCCGTCGCAGTAGCCGAATTTGTCGCAAGTAAAAAACTCATTGCTGTTTCTGGAGTCGGCGGCAAGACCACGACTTCCGCCATGCTTGCTGCGCTTTTTCACCAAGTGGGTAGGGATGTAGGGTACTATGTTGGGACTGGCAGTATTGCAGGTCTAGCAGCTCCCGGTCATGCTGGGAGTGATCCCTATTTTGTCGTCGAAGCAGATGAGTACGCAGTGAGCAAATCCGACAATCGTGCCAAAATGAACCTGCTCACTCCTGATATTTTAGTGACCACCAACATCGTGCACGATCATCCCGACATCTACAGAGACGAACAAGCCACAGACAAAGCCTTTGCCGAGCTTGTTTCGCGTATTCGTCCCGGCGGATCCTGGATCTGCAATCCCGAGGACCCCGGCACCGCCCGCCTCCTCGACCTACAAGCCTGCCTGCCGGACAGGCAGGGCCTGTCCTTGAAGGGTATCAAAGTGATACATTACACGGCTACCATGCCACAGCTCGACCTCGCTGTCTTTGGACTCCAAAACCAACTAGACGCAAGAGCTGCCGTGTTAGCCGCCGTTGAGTCTGGCGTGAGCAAGTCGCAAGCCGTCGCCGGCATAAAAGCATATCGTGGTGCTGGTCGTCGCCAGGAGTTTTTTGGGCAAGTTGCGGATAGACTGTTGTACGACGACTATGGTCATCATCCATCTGAGATCAAAGTCACCATCAACTCATTTAGGGAGCACTTTCCCGGACGGAGGATCATTCTCGTTTTTGAGTCTCACACCTATTCACGCACTGAGGCTCTACTTGCCGAGTTTGGCGCTGCAGTTGCGTCCGCTGACCTTACCTTTATCATGCCTATTTTCGAGTCTGCTAGGGAGAAAAATACCCCTCACACCGCCCTCGTCGAGCTCTTGGCCAAGGAAGCAGGCAAGTACAATCCTAGTGTCAAGGTAGTTACCTGGCAAAATGCGCCGGAGCAAGTCGTGAGCGCTAGCTTGCCCGGAGATGTTATCCTTACTATGGGAGCGGGTATGGTTTACAAACTCCATCCCGAGATTGCCAAATACCTAACTAGAATCTAGAATCTATCTACTATAATCTAAATCATGTCTTTACTTACCTCTGCACACCAACTACTTTCCAGCTCGCTTGGAGAGTCACGTGTTAAGTATAACGAGCCCCTCTCCCGTCATACTTACTTCAAGCTTGGCGGCCCGGCAGATCTTTTTTTTGAGGCCAAAACCCAAGAGGATCTAGTTCTTGCCGTCCGCTCCGCGCTCGAGTTCCAGGTTCCCTATTTTGTGCTTGGTGGAGGCAGTAACATTCTTGTCCGGGATGGGGGGTACCGAGGTCTAGTCATCAAAAACAAAACTTCAGATATCAAACTCAAGGGATTTTCCGGCTCTGTTAGTAGCGGTACTACTGGCAGTAGCAAAAGGCTCGACCTCAAAGAGGTCATTGTCGAGGCAGACTCTGGTGTGCCTGCTAACCAACTCATTCGTTACACGCTCGACCAAGGTCTCGCCGGTCTCGAAAACATGTTAGGGTTACCGGGGACTGTTGGGGGCGCAGTTTACAACAACTCCCATCACTTGGACAGTCTCTTTGGTGATCACATTATCGAGATTAAGGCTATGGACTCCCAGGGTAATATCGTTAAATATCCCAAAGAAGATCTCAAGTTTGACTACGACCACTCCCGTTTCCACGAGTCTCACGAGCTCGTCCTCAGTGCCTCATTCCTGCTCAAGCGTGGCGACAAAACTGCCTTGTGGGATACTGCGACTGCGGCCGTCAAAAGGCGTTCTGTAACCCAGCCTCTTGGCAAGCCTAGCTCAGGCTGCATTTTCCGTAACATCAAGCTTGCCGACGCCATGCGCATTGGTACACCCGCTCACACCACTTCTGCAGGATACCTTATCGACAAGGCAGGGCTCAAAGGTGAGAGTGTAGGAGGCGCCTCGGTTTCTGAGGTTCACGCCAACTTTATTGTGAGCAGCGGTGTAACCACAACCCAAGATGTGCTGACCCTCGTCAAAATCGTGACTGACAAAGTCAAGGACAAGTACGGAGTCACCTTGGCTCTAGAGATCTTTGTGATTGGCGAAAACTAATGTTCTGGTCTACAATACCTCTACATTACTAATCTCTGGAGTCTTAGTACTAGATTCTAGAAAGTGAGCATGTCGAGTTTTCGCGTAGTAGGAGGTACCCCACTCAAAGGATCAATCAGGTTAGGTGGTGCCAAAAACGCGAGTTTCAAGCTAATGATTGCGGCTGCATGTGGAATCGGCGAGAGCCGGCTTCTCAACATGAGCAAGATCGGTGACGTTGATATTACCTACAAAACTCTAGAGGCAATCGGTGTTAAAGTCAGCCGGCCAGGCGACAATACTGTCTATATTGTCGGCAACGGCCTAACTACCGACACAGTTCCCCAGTTTGCCGGCGTCAAAACTCGTGCCGCGACCCTCTTTGCCGGATTACTGCTTAACAAAAAAGGCCGTGCAGTCCTACCCCTCCCAGGTGGTTGCTCGCTCGGCGACCGTCCCATTGATCGCCACCTCGACGGCCTTAGCGCCATGGGTGCCAGGATCGATCTCGATGACCACGGGATCGTATTGACAGCCCCCTCTGGGTTACATGGTGCCGAGTATACTTTTAGCAAAAAATCCCACACCGGCACCGAGGCGCTTATTATCGCGGGGGTCTTGGCTCGTGGCAAAACCGTGCTCGGTAACGCCGCCTTTGAGCCCGAAATCGACGACCTCATCACTTTTTTCTGCAAAATGGGCGCCAAGATCAAAAGAGTAAAAGAAAGTATCGAGATCGAAGGCGTAAAGGAGCTCCACGGCGCAACTCACTGGGTCATGCCTGATCGTAACGAGGCTGTTTCATATGCCTGTATGGGCATCGCGACCCGCGGCGACGTGATCGTCGAAAACGCTAGACAAAAAGATATTGCCTCATTCCTCAAGATGCTCGACCAAGTGGGCGGAGGTTACGAAGTTGCAGACTATGGTATCCGCTTTTTTTGGCGTAAGGAATTAAGCGCGGTAACCATCGAGACTCAACCCGAGCCTGGTTTTATGACCGACTGGCAGCCTCTCTGGACGACCATGATGACCCAGGCACACGGCACTTCTTGCGTTATCGAAAGAGTAACAGAACATCGCCTTGCTTTTACTAGTGAACTCAACCGGATGGGTGCAGATATCAAGTACTTTGACCCCATGCCGAAAGATCCTAGTTCGTACTACGAGTTTAACTCTCCCGAAAGAGTTAAGTACCCTCACGCCGTAAAGGTCAAAGGCCCCACCAAACTCAAAGGCGCTAACCTCACAATTCCCGATCTGCGAGGCGGTGCAACCCTGGTTATGGCTGCCATTATTGCCTCCGGCGAGTCAGTCCTTAGTGAGGTCGAACACATCGACCGCGGCTACGAAAACTTTGACTCACGCCTTGCCATGCTCTCTGCCAATATCAAGCGTATATAAGACCCACATAAGGTATACTAATAGACATGCACAAACAGAGGCTATCCGTTTCTACCTTCACTAATGCTCTCCGCGGTATCTTTTTGGCAACTACCACCCAGGTCAACTTTCGTATTCATCTCTTTGCCGTCATCTTGGTCTCTATCTTTGCCGTTTGGCTCAAAGTGTCGCAAGTTGAGGGCTTAATTCTTTTTATCATGATCGCACTTGTCCTTACGGCCGAGATGATTAACTCGGCGATCGAGAGTCTTGGCGACACGATTACTCTCGAAAAAAATCCCGGCATTGGCCGTGCCAAAGATGTCTCGGCGGGTGCCGTACTCGTAACCGCAATATTTTCAGCTACCATAGCTGCCCTCATCTTTCTCCCCAAAATATATTACTTACTACTTAATCCTTAATCCTTATTACTTTAACTTAAATCATGAACTCACTAATCGGCTTTTTACTCTTTAGTTTCACCATTAACGCAGCGCTTATTGTTCCTTTTATTAACCTCCTCTACTCCCTCAAATTCCAGCGCCCTGGCCGCCTTACTGTCGACTTTATGGGGACGGTCAACTCCGTCTTCAACAAGCTTCACAAAAAGAAAGCCGGCATCCCCGTGGGTGGGGGACTGCTTATTATTATCTCGACCTCCATCCTATTTTTGATCGTAAACGGTATGCTCCGTCTAGTGGGTGCCAACATGACTTCGGTCTACCCATATCAAGCCGAGGTTAACATTATCTTTGCCACCTTCTTGATTTACGGACTCCTAGGCCTCTACGACGACGTAGTCAAGTTCTTTGGCAAACAAAAAGCGGTCGGGCTCAGCTTACGTCACAAGTTATTAGGTCAGGTGGTCATAGGCCTCGGGATAGGCTGGTATCTCTACAAGGTTCTGGGCATTAGTATCATCAATATCCCCAGCTACGGAGTACTAGACCTAGGGTGGTGGTTTGTCCCGATGAGTGCCTTTGTTATTACCTCCTTTAGTAACGCCGTCAACGTCACCGATGGTCTCGATGGGCTTGCCGGAGGTCTCCTCATGATCACGCTATTCGCGCTTGTGATTCTCGCCTCCTCGATTATTGACACCCCCACAACGCTTTTCCTCTCCCTCTGGTTGGGTGGCATCCTGGCCTTCTTGTACTTTAACACCTATCCGGCGCGCATAATTCTAGGAGATGTTGGTGCACTTAGTTTTGGTGCCACTCTCGCCGTGATTGGGCTACTGCTAGGCAAAATCATCGCCGTTACGGTTATTAGCGGTCTCTTTATCCTAGAGGTAGGAAGTAGCGCCATTCAGATGTTTGGCAAACGCTACCTCGGGAGGCGGCTCCTCCCCATCTCCCCCTTCCATCTTTGGTTACAATCAGTTGGCTGGGAAGAACCCAAAGTAGTTACCCGGGCATGGCTCGCAGGTATTGTCCTCGCACTCTTTGGACTCTGGCTGGCATTTTTGTAGTATGGATAGGGTAGTAGTTTTTGATTCAGGTATAGGCGGATTTAGCATTCTTAAGCCTTTACTCGAGACAGAGTTCAGGTCTCACGTTATCTATCTCGCAGACCAACAAGCTTTCCCCTACGGAGACAAGTCAGCATCCTGGTTACGCGCTCGTCTCCAAAAAATCGCTAGCTATCTTAACTCGCTTTCTCCCGACCTCGTGGTCATTGCCTGCAATACCGCAACAGTCGGTGGTGTCTCGGTTTTTCGTGACACTCTAGCTTGTCCTGTTGTTGCGGTCGAGCCAGTCATCAAACCTCTTTCGCTGTACAAGCGCGCTGTTCTCTTAGGTACGAGAAGCACCTTGAGTTCCCCCAAAACCCTAGCACGGCTCAAGGGACTAGGGGATAGTGTCGTGAGCTATACTCCTCATGGTCTCCCCCTTGCCATAGAGAATATAGATTTTGATCAAGTGAAAAGTATTCTTACGTCCGTAAAAGACTTAGTTGTCCGTGAAAAGGTAGATGCTATCGGTCTCTCATGTACTCATTATCCCCTGGTCAAAAAAGAGCTGTCTACATTACTGCCAGGGATCGAGCTTGTCGATCCTTCTCCCGCCGTCGTCAGTCAAATCCTCTCTGTCCTTCCAAGGAATAGCTATAACAAGACTAGCCAACTAGACTTTTATACAACTGGTGACGTGCTAAGATTAAAATCACAGATCAAATATTATCTAGGGCTAGACTACAACCCTAAGAAGGTAGTTGTATGAATTTTGTAGATGAGGTAACGGGCAAGAACGTCCTTATTTTTGGTTTGGGCCTGCAGGGTGGGGGACTAGGTGATGCCGAGTGGTTAGTCGAGCACGGAGCTCGCGTCAGGGCAACCGATCAAAAGACCAGCAAGCAACTCGAAAGCTCGTTACGCAAGCTCCCGACAACTGTTTCCTTATCTCTAGGTGGCCACAAAATGAGTGACATCGACTGGGCTGACATCATTATCAAAAATCCTGGAGTTCCTGATAACTCCGAGTTTATCAAGTATGCCAAGTCAAGTGGTAAGCCTGTGTATACCTCGATAGCCTTGGTTGTCAAAGCCGCTCCCAGCAAGGTTATCGGTATTACCGGGACCCGTGGCAAGTCGACAACAACCGAGTTAATCTACGCTCTCCTCTCTCGGTCTCACCCTGGCAAGGTAAAAAAAGGCGGCAACGTCCCAGGGACTTCTGGCCTCCGCCTACTAGATGAGTTAGAAAATTTAGATTACCTTGTTCTTGAGCTTTCCTCATTCCAGCTCCACAGTTTTCATGATCTAGAAATAAGTCCTCACATCGCTGTTGTGACCAATCTCTATCCCGATCACCTTAATCGGTACGACAGTATGGAAGAATACTTTTTTGACAAATCCGCCCTTACGAGGTATCAAACCCCTGGTGATCTCTGTATCGCTTTTTCTGGTAACGCTGGATCTCAAAGCCTGAGCTCGCTCTCTCCGGGGAAGGTGATCGAATATGCCCCGTCCGATGTCCCCTCAACCTGGACTACTCCGCTTAGGGGCGCTCATAATCAGGAAAACATTGCAGCCACCTTAGCCATAGCTCGTGAGCTTCGCCTCGACGAAGGTATGGTAAAAGACGTTGTCGAGGGCTTTGCCACGCTCTCCTTTCGACTCGAGACTGTAGGCCAAGTCACGGGGATCGAATACGTTAACGACACTACCTCTACGACTCCAGTCGCGACTATAAAAGCAGTGGAGTCCTTAGCTAACCCCACGACACTGATTCTAGGTGGAGACACCAAAAATCTACCCACAGACGAGCTTGTCTCTAGCCTTGCTAATTCGCGTTTTGTCGAGAAAATAGTTCTCCTTGGATGCAAAAATATTCCGAAATTTGTAAGTGAACTGAGAAGTGCTTGTCAAGCCAAAATAGTCGGCCAAGTCGATAGCATGGATCAGGCGGTTGCGCTCGCCACCGCTGTATCAAAGCCTGGCTGGACAGTTCTCTTATCGCCCGGCTTTGCCTCATTTGATCTTTTCGCCAACGAATTTGACAGGGGAAGACAATTTAATGAGTGTATACATAAGTTAAGCGAATGAAAAAAATCGAGCTCTCTCTTTTCACTAGAGTATTATTTTTGACCATTGCCTTACTGGGCTTTGGGCTACTTATGATCTACAGTGCTAGTGTAGCCGAGGCGCTCCGAGACTTTGGTAGCAAATGGTACTTTGTGCGCCTGCAACTCAAGTGGGCAGGAATTGGTCTTGTCCTCATGCTCGTAGCTAGCCGTATCTCTCCCAAAACCTGGATCAAGCTGGCTCCTCTCATGCTAGCAGGGGGTCTAGCCCTTCTCTTTCTGGTCGCAATCCCTGGCATCGGCACCAAAGTTCAGGGTGCGAGGCGCTGGCTTATCACGCCCTTTATGACGATACAGCCAGCCGAACTCATCAAGCTAATCGAGATAATCTACCTCTCCTCCTGGTTAAACACCCGCAAAGTAACACTGGGACAGTTTTTAGTCTTTCTGGGTGTGGTCTCTGGACTTATCATGCTCGAGCCTGATCTCGGTACCACGCTCGTGGTTGCAATCCTGGCAGTTGCCGTTTACTTTATTAACGGTTATCCCGCTTCTCACTTTCTCAAGATAGGGTTTCTGGGACTTGTTGCTATTACTCTCCTTATTATGGCTGCACCTTACCGCCTTTCTCGGGTTGCTACCTTTTTTAACCCCGAGGGCGACCCGCTTGGAAGTTCCTACCACATCCGCCAAGTTATTCTTGCTCTTGGGTCAGGGGGGATGACAGGTCTCGGAATAGGGCGCAGTCGGCAAAAATATGAGTACTTACCAGAGTCCACGACCGACTCGATTTTTGCCGTAGTAGGAGAGGAGCTCGGGTTTTTGGGAGCTGTTATTCTCATTGCTGCTTTTGTCTATTTACTGTCGCTCATCCTTAAGATCGCGACTCATTCCCGAAACCAGTTTAGCGCAAGCCTCGCCGCCGGAGTAGGGACTTGGATGGGGTTGCAGGTCATTCTCAACTTGTCAGCCATGGTCGCGATCGCTCCACTGACAGGAGTACCCATGCCTCTTGTTTCCTACGGAGGCTCCGCACTTGTTACAATGTTACTGGGTATCGGGATTGTCCTATCTGTTGCAAGATCGGAGCGACTATGACCAAGATTATAATTACCGGGGGTCACCACAACTCCGCCCTCGTTGTAGCAAGAGATCTCAAGTCGCGGGGTGTTGAGATACTCTGGTTTGGTCACAAACAGGCAAGTCACGGGGATCAAAACCACTCGGCCGAGTATCTCGAGGTCAAGGCTGCTGGTATCGATTTTTATGATTTGAGAGCCGGCAAAATCGGTAAATACCCAAGGCTCAGTAGTCTTGTCAAAATCCCCCTCGGCATCTCCTCCTCGATCTCGCAACTTCGGAGTATCAAGCCCGACGCAGTCTTGAGTTTTGGCAGTTATCTTGGTTTTGCGACCGCAGTCGCAGCCCTCGCCCTAGGCATCCCCGTGTATATCCACGAACAAACAGTTGTTGCCGGTCGTGCCAATCAACTGGTCTCCCGCTTTGCTAAGCGTGTTTTTCTCACCTGGCCGTCATCACAAAACAATTTTCCCCAATCAAAAACCATGCTGGTAGGGCTGCCCATTCGTGAGTCGGTGCTTGCCTCCCCCATATCCCCGTTATTTGACAACCCCCTTCCTACCATTCTCGTCATGGGTGGCAAACAGGGCAGTCACATCATTAATACTCAAGTATTTGCTCTCCTCTCGGTTCTCCTACCTAAGTACAACCTTATCCACCAAACAGGGACTAGCAGTGTGACAGCCGACTACCAAACGGCGCTAACTCATCGCGAGAGCCTTAGTAAAGAGTTAAAGGCTAGATACCGCCCAGTTGGCTACATCGGCGAAGAGGAGATCGGCCGAGTTTTACGCTCTTGCGATCTATATATCGGCCGGAGTGGAGCTCACACTTGCTACGAGCTAGCACTCCTAGGCAAAAAATCCCTACTCATCCCCTTTATCCACACTCATCTGCAGGAACAGCTGCGTATGGCCGAGCTACTACGCACGGCCGGACTCGCAGTTATCTTGCCTCAAGCTGACCTTTCCTCAAGCTCGCTCATGCGTAGCTTGCCACAAGCCTTTGGGCTTGTTGCGAGTCCTCTCACACTTAAAACCGATGCTTCAGCAAAAATTACCGAGACCATCCTACACGACCTCGGAGCCTAAATGTCCAAATATCTTGTTATTACAAGGGATTATCTCCTGCCAGTCACGCTAATTTTGAGTTTAGTGGTGGGTTGGTGGATTTGTTTTCACACGTCCGCCTTTACTGTCCGCGAGATTATCTGTGAACTAGACTATGAGCCATGCGACAACCCATTTGTCATGGCTGAGCTCGACAAGTATGCTGGGATCAATTTGCTAACGCTAGACACCAACTCATTGAGAGACAAACTCTTATCTGGTGACTACACAGTCCGTCAGGCCGAGATTACTCGCGCACTCCCCGCGAGACTTACAGTTAGCATGCAGTCCGTCTATCCCGTTGCTGCCATTTCTCACCTAGGTGTTGAGGGAGAGTGGGTCACCGTCGATTCTCGGTTTAGGATTATCGGGTTAAGGCGTGAAGATCCAAACGTCCCCACCGTGCAAGTCGAGAATATCAGTGAGCTACAGCCTGGAGCAGAGGTCATGAGTGCAAGTGTAAGGCAAGCCATCGAGCTAGCTCTCGTCATCAAGGCGGAACAACTAGCTGTGAAAAACATCCGGCTAGAGGCGACTACCTTGACTATAATTCTTCAATCAGGCACCCAGGCACTCCTTACCACGACCAAAGACTTGACGGGACAGCTTAGAGCCTTGCAAGCTATCCTACTTGACCCTACAATGAGTAATGTAAATACGGTTGATGTGCGGTTTAATCAACCCGTACTCAAATCTTATTAATGCTAGAATAGTTATCGCATGAAAAAACCAAATATCTTTGCCGGCGTAGATATCGGCAGTAGCAAAATCACGACCGTAATCGGTAGTATCGGAGAAGACGAAAAGACCCTTAGGGTAGTCGGTGTCTCCTCAGTTGAGAGCAAAGGTATCCGCAAAAGCCAGATAGTCGACATCGAAGAGGCCATAGACGCAGCCACAAGCAGTGTCGAGGCAGCCGAGCGCATGGCAGGAGTTAGTATCCGCGATGCTAGCGTCAGTATCTCTGGCATCCACATCGAATCCCAAAACAGCAAAGGGCTGGTAGCTGTCGGCAATCCAGACTCAGAGATCACTAGAGACGACGTCGAGCGCGTGGTCGAGGCTGCCAAAGCCGTCCCTCTCCCTGACTCCCGCGAGATTCTTCATGTCGTTCCCCGCTTTTTCCTGGTCGACAATCAAGAAGGCATCAAAGACCCAGTCGGCATGTCTGGGGTAAGACTCGAGGCAGAGGCTCATCTAGTTACCGCATCCTCCGTCAATGTCAAAAACATCGGCAAAGTCATGTCGGAAATCGGCGTAGACGCCAGTATGGTGACATACGTGGGCCTAGCTTCAAGCGAAGCTGTTCTTACCGAAACAGAAAAAGAGCTAGGAGTCATTATGTGTGACATCGGTGGAGGGACTACCAGTGTCACCTCATACGTAGAGGGCGCCCTCTCTCACTCGACCGTGATCCCGGTGGGAGCCAAAAATATCACTAACGACATCGCGATAGGTCTGAGAGTAAGTCTCGATGTTGCTGAAAAAATCAAACGCAATCTCGAGCCCGAGACTCTCCATAGCCGTGTTTTAGACCCCAAAAACGTTACCGCCAAAAAACAAGCGGACGAGATTGACCTCTACAAACTAGGGATCAAAGACGGACCCAAAAAAATCTCACGCAAAGCCGTTACCGAAGGGATAGTAAGGCCTAGAGTGAACGAGATCTTTGAGCTAATTAAGTCTGAGATCATTAAAGCCGGCCTGGTAGGCAAGACCCCGGCAGGGCTTGTTCTTACCGGCGGCGGTGCTCTTACCTACAACGTTGGCGAGGTTGCCCGCAAAGTCCTGGGACTTCAGTCAAGAATAGGCTCTCCGCGTGGCTTAACTGGCCTCATCGACGAGATCAAGTCCCCCGAATATGCAACCGTGACCGGCCTTTTACTCATCTCCGCCCGTAGTGAGGGGACGCGAGTCGCCTCTAGTATTAAGATGCCAAGACTCAAAGGACTTGAGATCAAAGGGTCTGCCAAAAAGTTGCTAGAATTCATCAAGTCATTTCTGCCCTGATAGTGTATACTAAACATGTTTCCTGCCTGCCCTGGTCTATAAAAATTAACGTCTTTTTGATAAGATAAATCTATGGGTCTAGTAAAGCCGGATATCAACGCAGTCGCAAAAATCAAGGTTTTGGGGGTAGGTGGCGGCGGTAACAACGCGGTCAGCACCATGGTCATGACAGGCAAGATCAAGGGAGTAGAGTTTGTGGCGATTAACACCGACGCTCAGGCACTCCTGGCTAGTCCCGCGCAAAGCAAGCTGCAGATCGGCGAAAACTTGACCAAAGGGCTAGGGAGTGGGGCAGACCCCGAGATCGGACGTCAGGCAGCCGAGGAGTCCCGCGAAAAAATCAAAGAAATGCTCGTTGATACGGACATGGTATTTATTACGGCTGGTATGGGGGGTGGTACAGGCACAGGAGCTGCTCCTGTTGTTGCCGAGCTAGCCAAAGAAGCAGGCGCTCTTACCGTCGCGGTCGTAACCAAGCCCTTTTCCTTTGAGGGTATTCGCAGGATGACAGTCGCCGAGGACGGGATCGACGATCTCAAAGACAAAGTCGACACCCTGATCGTGATTCCCAACCAAAAACTTCTTGACGTGGTCGACAAAAAGATGACGCTCCAAGAGGCTTTTCGAGTAGCCGACTCGGTTCTCGGACAAGGCGTGCAGGGGATCTCGGATCTCATTACAGTTCCAGGGTTAATTAACGTCGACTTTGCCGACGTACGGGCAATCATGACTGACGCTGGCACCGCACTTATGGGTGTAGGCCTCGGCACCGGCGAAAACCGTGCACAAATGGCCGCCAGGACCGCGATCTCTTCACCGCTCCTTGAGGTCAAAATCGACGGAGCCCGCGGCATTCTCTTTAATATTACCGGTGGCGCTGATCTGACCATGAGCGAAGTCTCCGAGGCAGCCGAGATGATTAGTACTCACGCCGATCCCGATGCTAACATCATTTTTGGGGCTACAATCGACGAGGGTATGGGCGACCAGATCAAGATCTCCGTGATCGCAACTGGCTTTGACAATATTCGTAGTGGCTTCCCCACTTTTCAACCCACTCCAGGTACTCGTACCACCCCCACCATTCAATTTGATGATTCTCAAAACGACGACAATAGTGATGACGATGACAACGACACCCCAGGAGATACAGGTAGCAGTTCTGACGACCCCTTCGACATCCCCGCTTTCCTACGCCAAAACAACTGATCTTCCCACTGTGTTATACTAACTCCAAGTTAACAAAAGTGAGTGGAGCAATCACTCCACGCCTCCCGCCTCAGGCAGGACACTGGAAAAAGAAAACTTTGCGCTAAGCCAAGTTCTAGACTTTCCCGGGTAAGCCCGTAACAGCAGCATAAGTTAAACAAAAGGTGGAACCGTCACTAAGACCCTTGGGAATATCCCTGGGGTTTTTGTTTTATAGGAGGGCATCATATGACTGATCTAAAAAATCTTACTAGCGGAGCACTTGATCATGCCCAGCACGAAGAAGAGGTGCTTAGCTATTGGGATGAGACTAACGTCTTTAAGCGCTCCGTCGACGAAAGAGACTCGGACAAACCCTACGTATTTTATGATGGTCCCCCCTTCGCAACTGGACTCCCCCACTACGGTCATCTCCTCGCTAGCACCGCCAAGGATGTAGTTCCTAGATACTGGACAATGAAAGGATATAGAGTAGAGCGTACCTGGGGTTGGGATTGTCACGGCGTACCTATCGAGAACATGATCGAGGGAGAGCTAGGGCTCAAGGGCGGGAAAAAGGGCATCGAGGAACTAGGTATAGACAAATTTAATGACGCCTGTCGCTCTGCCATTTTACGTTTTGACAAAGAGTGGCAAAAAATGATTAGGCGACTTGGCCGCTGGGTAGACATGGAAAATTCGTACAAAACTATGGATGTTACCTTTATGGAGTCTGTCTGGTGGGCATTTAAGCAGCTCTACGAAAAAGATCTCATCAAACAAGGTCGCAAAGTCATCCTCTACTGTCCCAGATGTTCAACACCTCTCTCCAACTTTGAGATCGCCATGGACAATAGCTACAAAGAAGTTGACTCACACTCTGTATACGTTAAGTTCCCCAGGCAAGGCACGGATAACGAATTTTTTGTTGCCTGGACCACCACTCCCTGGACTTTGCCAGGTAACGTCGGGTTAGCTGTCATACAAGGTGCAGACTACGCATTGGTCGAGACGGATAACGGCAATCTTTGGTTTGCTAGTGACTTGATCCCACAATCCCTCAAAACCAAAAAAGTTCTCAGAACTGTAAAGGGTAGCGAGCTGGTAGGGTCCAGTTACACTCCAGTTTTCGATTATCTAAAGGTCGAGGATGGCAAGAACGCTTTTTTGGTCTGTGCAGCCGATTTCGTAAGTCTTAACGAAGGTACTGGAATAGTTCACACCGCAGCAATTTATGGCGAAGACGACTACCAGCTAGCGCTCAAAGAAAATCTAAGTACAGTGCCCATGCTCGATGATCAAGGCAAGTTTCTTGATTTTGTCGAGCCACTCAAAGGGCAATACTACGCCAAAACCCAAGATTGGATCATCGAGAGTCTCGTCAGTCGAGGTCTTATGTATGAGGCAGGTCACACAACTCACTCATATCCATTCTGTTATCGTTGTGGTACTGCCCTCTACTACAACGCCGTACCCGCCTGGTTTGTAGATATCAAACGTCTCAAACCCGAACTCAAAAAAAATAACGACAACATCAATTGGTACCCGAGCCATCTCAAGCAAGGGAGATTCGGCAAAGGTCTTGAGACAGCTCCGGACTGGAACATCAGTAGGAGTAGATATTGGGGGACTCCCATGCCTGTTTGGGTGGGTGACAAAACCGGCAAAAAAAGAGTGATCGGTAGCCGTGAGGAGCTTGTAGAATGGGCGGTCGATCAGAAAAAAGCACAAAATCTCACAGATATTCACCGAGAATATATTGACGACCTGGCAGTCTACGTAGACGACGATAAAAGTGAGATAGGTCACAGAATTCCCGAGGTTTTTGATTGTTGGGTCGAGTCAGGCAGTATGCCTTTTGCCTCAGTACACTATCCGTTTGAGGGGAAAGTTGTATTTGAGTCCAGGTATCCAGCTCAGTACATAGTCGAATACATCGCTCAAACTCGAGCCTGGTTCTACACCCTCCATGTCATGTCTGTTGCCTTGTTTGGCAAACCTGCTTTTGAGAATGCCGTTACTACCGGGACCATCCTCGCAGAAGATGGTACCAAAATGAGTAAGAGCAAGAAAAACTATCCCGATCCCACGCATCTAATCGACAAATACGGAGTAGATTCTCTCAGACTCTATCTCATGAGTACACCGGTCATGAAAGCCGAAAACCTCAATTTCAAGGAAGACGAGGTCAACGATGTGAGAAAAAACGTCATGAATATCTGGTGGAACGTCTTTAAGTTTTATCATTCCTACATCTCCGACTCGCAACTAGAGCTGCCTAGCCAGGTAACTCACCCGCTAGACAAGTGGCTACTTTCAATGGTAGAAAACCTTACTCAGGAGGTAACAAAAGGGATGGACAACTACGACGTTGTGACAAGTAGTAGACTACTAATGTCTTTTGTTGGCGAGCTCTCTACCTGGTATCTCAGGCTCTCGCGCGAAAGGTTAAGGGTAGATACTGTCAGCCAACAAGTCTTTGGCTACGTTCTTCATAAGTACTCTCTTCTTATGGCACCCCTTACGCCATTTATGAGCGAGCGAGTATACCAAAACATCGGTGGCAAACTAGATAGCGTTCACTTAGAAAGCTGGCCGACCGTTAACGAGTCGCTTATTTCAGCTGAACTCGAAAACAATATGAAAATGGTTATGCTTGTTGTAGAAAAAGCCCATGCAGCTCGCAAAGAGGCAGGTATCAGGGTTCGTCAGCCGCTGGATGCGCTCACTGTTACCGGAATCGAGCTTAGTGACGAGCTTATAGAGCTTGTCAAAGACGAGCTCAACGTCAAGTCGGTGAAGGCTAGTAATGGTAAAGACCTGGCGGTCGACCTGGACACCGTGCTCACTCCCACTCTTGTCGAGGAGGGTAGGGCACGCGACTTGGTGCGCGACATTCAGTCGGCCCGCAAAGAGGCAGGTCTCACTCCCACCCAAAAGGTCAAGGTACAACTGCCTGACTGGCCAGCTGATTTTGAGGACATGATCAAAGACAAAACAGGTGCTACCGAGCTAGTTAGGGGTAGCGAGCTCCAAATTCTGCTAACATAAGGGAGCTGTGAACAAAAAGATTGATTTATGGATCGTTACTCTATACCTCCTGGCGTCAGCCCTTAGTCTCACCATGCTTTTCTCGATCTCGCCCGACAGACTACCTCAGCAAGCGATCTCTCTCCTTGCCGGACTCGTCATCTTTATATATATCTCTTCGCAAGACTCTCACATCTTTACCGCGCTTGCCAAATACGCCTACCACCTCTCGATTTTTCTCCTCCTCATAACCTACCTCCTAGGCGAGACAATCCGAGGGGCAACCCGCTGGCTAGAGTTAGGGGGATTTCAGCTCCAAACAAGTGAGATTGTTAAGCCTCTGCTCGCGCTTTTTTTTGCCTGGAGCCTCACCAAATACCCCATCAATAATCTTGGCAATCTTGTCAGACACTTGGTTCTTTTTGCCATTCCCTTCTTACTCGTCTACAAACAACCAGACCTCGGCACGGCGCTTGTCTTACTAGCAATTTTTCTGACTCAAGTTTTTGTCTCCGGGGTTAGTTGGTTGCTCGTTGGTACGGGTGGACTGCTGGCGATAGGGCTAGCCAGGCTATCCCCGCTCTTTCTCCACGACTACCAGCTCAAACGCCTCGAATCATTTATTAATCCAGGATTAGATCCGCTAGGATCTGGCTATAACGTCATCCAGTCAGTTATCGCGGTCGGCTCGGGTGGACTTCTAGGCAAAGGACTGGGTCACGGCACCCAGTCTCATCTACGTTTTCTCCCTGAGCGTCACACCGACTTTATGTTTGCCTCGCTCTCCGAGGAACTTGGGCTAGCTGGTAGTATATTTTGTCTCGTCATTCTCGGGGGCCTGCTTTATAGGATCTTGGATCACGCTCTCCAAGTCAAAAACAAACAAGATCGTTTAGTGCTCGCCGGGATCTTTGGCTCCCTTCTTTTTCAGACCGCCGTTAATATCGGCATGAATATCGGCCTGGCACCAGTTACTGGTGTTACTCTCCCTCTTATTAGTTACGGCGGTAGCTCGATCTTGGGCATCGCCCTCGCGCTCGGTGTTGTTGGCGCAGTTGTAAGGCGTACTGCGCCCCAGGGTTCGCTTGAAATAAAATAGTATGTTAAAATACGCCCATTATGAAAGATTACGCGATCATCCAAACCGGTGGCAAACAATACCAAGTTAGTCTGGGATCTACCCTAGAAGTAGAGCTTCTTGGCAAGGTCACGGGAGACGTAGTTTTTGACCAAGTTCTCCTTGTCCGTAGTGGTGAGGATGTTCTTGTAGGTACTCCCACAGTACCCGGGATTACAGTCACTGCCAAGGTCGTCGAAGACGCCAAAAAAGGTGAAAAAATCAGAGTATTTAAGTACAAAGCCAAGTCCCGCTACCGCAAAAACCGTGGTCATCGCCAGTCACACACTATTCTTATGGTCACCGCTCTTGGCGACAAAAAAGTTCAAGAATCCCCAAAACCCAAAGCCACTATCCTCGCAGACAAAAAATCTCCAGCCAAAAAACCCGTCGCCAAAAAGCCCGCCACTAAGAAGCCCGCCAAATAACCTTTCTTTCCCCTCTTGCTACTTAATACCTAATACTTAATACTTAACGTATGTACTATGCTTTCCTCGGTCACGCTAGAGAACTTTCGCTTTTGGAGCTACAGTCTCTGGGATATACCTCTTCAGGGGTAACAGATAATATCGTCGAGATTGCCGAGCCGTCTTTACTCACCCAGCTAGACAAGCTAGGAGGCACATTCAAGGTTGCGGAGGGACTGCGGGAGGTAGACTCCGACTCATGCTTATCTGGACTCGTGGAGGAGATTACTAAGGACACTAGCAAAAACATCGCCATTACCGACTACGCAGATCTCGAGCTTTCAATCCCAGACCTTCTCTCTCTCAAAAAACAAGTAGCCGCCGTGCGCCCCATCCGCTTAGTTAGTACCGATACCGCAGAGCACGAAATTGTCATGCTCAGGTCTCAGCACGTCTCGGAGTTCAATCTAATCAAGGTGCGTGGACAGATCACGATTGCCAAAACAGTCTGGTTGTCCGATGGGTTAGATTGGAGCGGTCGCGACCGTGCAAGACCATACCAGGACATCAAACGCGGCATGTTACCACCCAAAATTGCCCGGATCATGGTCAACCTCGCCGCTCGCGGTCAAAGTGGCACACTCCTCGATCCATTCTGTGGTACAGGCACGATCCTCATGGAAGCCATGCTCACAGAACTCTCAGTATTAGGGAGTGACAATGATCAGGCTGCCATAGACGGCACTCGTGCCAACCTAGAGTGGCTCTCTCACACTTACTCCCTCAAGCCAGATTCTTACCAATTGATAACGGCAGACGCAACTCATATCAGTGAGCACGTCCAGTCAGTCGACTTTATCGCCACTGAACCTTATCTCGGTCCACTCCTCGAGTCTCGCTCTCTCCCCGACTTGGACAAAGTCAAAAACATCGCCAGAGGTCTCGACAAGCTTTACCGTGGCAGTCTCCGCGAATGGGTCAAAATCCTCGCGCCTAGAGGAGTAGTTTGTCTTGTAATCCCCGAGTTCCACTTGCACCAGTCAGGGCGAACTCCCCAGATAATCCCAACCATTTCCGTTGACACCATAACCGCACTCGGTTACAATATCGCAAGCCAGGTAAGCTATAGCAAGCCCGGCGCAGTTGTTATTCGCAAGATAACAACATTAATTAAGAATTAGAATTTAATAAATAAAAATTAACAAATATGTCACACGTAAAGTCAGGTGGAGCAACAGCCCAGCACAGCACAAGACCAGGCAAACGTCTCGGTGTCAAAAAATTTGGGGGAGAGCTCGTCAAAACCGGTAACATCATCATTAGACAAAACGGAGCTCGTGTCAAAGCAGGCAAGGGTATTGGGGTAGGTCGCGACTACACGCTTTTTGCATTGCGGGACGGCGTTGTTACCTTTATCACTCGTCTGGGCAAGCAGTTCGTCACAGTCAAGTAATTTTTCTATTCTGATCCATTCCGTCATATTTTCACAGCAGTCTTTTCATGGTAACCTTTTGTCATGACAGACAAAGCCAAAAAACCCGACATCCTACAAGAGATGGACATCGGCCAGATCGAGCCCAACCCTCTCCAGCCTCGTGGCACCATTCTCCCAAACAGTCTAGCTGACCTCGTAGACTCGATCAAAGAGCACGGCATTCTCGAGCCTCTTGTCATTGCTCATACTCCTGCTGGATATCAGATTATCGCTGGTGAGCGTCGGTGGCGAGCAGCCAAATATGTTGGACTTAAGCGTGTCCCTGTAGTTATCAAAGAAACCACTCCCAAAGGCATGCTCGAGATGGCAATAGTCGAAAACGTGCAGCGCAGCGATCTCAACCCGATCGAACGAGCCAAAGCCTTTGACCGCCTGATGAGCGAGTTTGGGCTTGGTAATGGCGAGATTGCTGCCAAAATCAGCAAGTCCCCCGCCTATGTTAGTAACACCCTCAAACTTCTCGAGTTACCAGACGCTCTCAAAGATGGTTTGATCGGAACTCTCATTACCGAGGGGCACGCAAGAGCTCTCGCAAGTATCGACGACACCCGCCTTATGATCGAGGCCTACAAGCTCGTTCTTCGTGAGGATGCCTCAGTCAGGCGCACCGAGGAGATAGCTCGCCGGCTCAAAAAAGAATTTGACGAAAAACCCAAAAGCAAGGGGAGTGCCAAGTTTATCGTTTCTGACGACATCATCAAGATGCAACACAAGCTACAGGACGCCCTAGGCGAGACTACTGCCGTCAAAATCACCAGGAGCCGTCGCGAGACCAAGGTCATGATCAAACTCAAAGGCGATCCCAAATCAACCGACGAAATTCTTCTTCGCATCATGTCCCTCTCCACTACCTAGATGACTATCTGACTAAATTACTAGCTGACTAATTCGCAACCGCTCCCTGTACCGCCCCCACCGTCAAGTCTTCTTCTGTCGTTTGTAGTACCCCAAACTGGGCAACCGGCCAATAGCGGAAAAACGCCCTCCCCACTATCTCGTCTCGGGTGACAAACCCCCACTCTCGTGAATCCGAAGAATGCAGTCGGTTATCTCCCATCACAAAAAACTGGCCTGCTGGCACATCAACTTTAGCTCCTTCTTTTAAGAACCTACCTTGTGCGACTTGTCCAGGGTCATTGATGTAATTTTCTTCAATTTTAGTTCCGTTTATGTATAGATATCCGCCCTTGATTTGTAGTGAGTCTCCCGGCACCCCGATTATCCGCTTAATAAAGTCGACCCGCTCGTCCTGAGGGGAGTGGAATACCACGACATCACTCCGCTTGGGCTCGCCAAACCGATAAGAAATCTTGTCAGTCAATATGTACTCTTTGTCGTGAAAGTTGGGCTCCATGCTTCGGCCGTCCACCTGATGTGGCTGGAAAAGAAAAAGGTAGACAACCGCAAAAATAGCGAGTGACACCACAATCGTTTCGATAAAGTCCAGAATAAATGCCCAAACTTGACGCAAAAACCACATGCATTAAGTCTACCCTGCATGGTAAAATAGTGCAAGCGATAACGCTCCCTTAGCTCAGCTGGTTAGAGCGCACGATTCACATTCGTGAGGCCTCTGGTTCGAGTCCAGAAGGGAGCACCTCACAATTACCCTATAACTTGATATTTCGTGGATGTGTGATACGATACTGTCATACTAAATACAAGTAACTGCATTTAGACTATAGATTTTGGACTTAAAGTAACGAATAGGTTTGGGATCTTCTCTAAAAAGCTGCTAAAAGGTCAAATATGTCTTATCAAAGACGTTCATTTCGTGGTAATCGTCCTCCTGGACGTAGTTCTGGCAACCGTATCAAATACATGCGGGTCGATCCCCAGATGCTCATTAAACGTGCCGAGCCACAAAAGGCACTGGACTATCAGGCGGGTCACCGCTTTTCGGACTTTGGTCTTTTGCCACAAATCATGAGTAACGTGACAAGCAAAGGTTACACCACTCCAACTCCCATCCAGGATCAGGCAATAGGGGCTATTATGGAAGGCCGCGATGTCATCGGCCTCGCCGCGACCGGCACCGGCAAAACCGCCGCATTCTTACTCCCTCTTATTCACAAAGTAGTTAGTAATCCTCAGGAAAAAGTCATTATTATTACCCCGACCCGCGAGTTAGCAGTCCAGATTATTGATGAGGGCAGGTTATACTCACGCGGGCTTAGAGCTTTCTTTACTCTCATTATCGGTGGCGTAGATATCCGTAGGCAGATGAGAGAGCTCTCGCGCAACCCACAGTTTGTGGTAGGAACGCCAGGCAGAATCAAAGACCTTGTCGAGCGTCGCTCCCTCTATCTTGCCAACTACAGGACTATCGTCCTCGACGAAGTCGACCGGATGCTAGACATGGGATTTGTGCACGAAATTGAAAACATTATTAGCAAGTTACCCTTACCTCGTCACTCACTCTTCTTTTCTGCGACCATGTCAGACAAAGCTCGAGCAGTCGCTGCGGGCTTGCTCACTAACCCTGTGACATTCCAGGCTGAGTCGCAGCGAGCTAGTGAAAATGTCAACCAGGATATTGTGAGACTGGCTGGCAAAAACAAAGTCGATGTTCTCCATGACCTCTTGATTAGCCCCGGGTTTGACAAAGTCTTGGTCTTTGGTCGCACCAAGCACGGCATGGAAAAACTCTCCCGAGTTCTCTGCGACCGTGGCTTTAGCGCGACCGCGATCCACGGCAACAAAAGCCAGAGTCAAAGACAGAGGGCCTTGCGAGCTTTCCAAAACAACGAGGTCAAAGTACTCCTTGCGACCGACGTTGCCGCTAGAGGTATCGACATCGATAACGTCACTCACGTCATTAACTACGAGTTGCCCGAAACTTACGACGACTATATCCACCGTATCGGACGCACTGGCCGGGCAGGTGGTGTCGGCACCGCCCTCACTTTTGTCGATTAACTGGTTACGCCTCGTTACCAGTATAATAGCCTCATGTCTATCAACAAGAGGCTTGTCACAAACACTGGGCTCAACCTAGCAGGTTACGCCTATCTTTTCGTTGCGAGCTTTATCGCAATTCCCTCGATTCTTCATTCTCTCGGTACTGCGCAAATGGGGGAGTACCTTCTACTTGTTGGCTTACCTATCTTGTTATCTGTCTTTGACCTAGGTTTGGTTAGCGCCACGATCTTTTATCTTTCTCGCAACCCGTCAGACAAGCAATCTTGGTCGACTTCGCTTGCGGCGCTTCTCACGGGGAGTCTCGTGCTTGCCGTAGTCAGCTTTTTCGTAGTCAGTCATATATTTGGCCTGCCAGGCCTCGCGCTCCCAGTCATGGCTTTGACCTTTGTGACTATTCTCTCCGAAGTTTTTTTACTTCCTGCCCAAGTTACTCAAAATTACTTGTTTTACAACACTCGCACCGTCATAGTTGGAACTTCTGCTACTCTCTTAGCCGCCCTTATACTCTCCCTCTCTCCGGTCATCGTATCCGCCCTCTGGCTCCAAGTAGCAGCACATTTACTCACGATTGTCCTTTCCGTTTATTACTACCGATCTTGGTATCAGACTCTCCCTCGTCCATCAAAAACCAGTCTAACCAAGCTGCTCAAATATGGGCTCACCAGCTGGGTAACGCAGGTCACAGGGCAGATTCAGTCATACGCTGGCAAATTTTTTGTTAGCCGCCTGATCTCCGCCTCCGCCGTCACGCCCCTAGGTATTGCTCAGTCACTAGTCGCCAAACTTAGCGGAGCGATCATTACCTCTGTCAAAGCCCTTTTCCCCGCTGCCTCGGCACTGTCTGCAAGCCATGAAACCCCCCGTATCAAAAAAATCTTTTTACTCGCCGAGTCTTTTATTCTGGTTATTGCGCTTGGGGGAATTGTTATTAATCGTTATCTCGGTCTCCCACTGCTTGTTTGGTGGCTGGGTGACCACTCGGTCGCCCTTGCCACCTACCAAATTTTTTCAATCTTGCTCATCTACTTTGTTTCGTCTGGCTTAACCGTCGTACCCAGCATGCTAATTAACGGTCTGGGCTTCCCCGCACTACCCTCGTTCTTTGCCGTCACAACCGTAGTTGTCGAGCTGCTCTTTCTCATATATCTGACTCCCAAGTACGGTCCACTAGGTCCTGCCTACGCCGCGACTATTGCGAGCCTTGTCAACACTCCACCCTTTCTCTATCTAGTCTGGCGGAGGCTCAAGTGAAAATTGCCGTGTACTTTGGTCTCCCAGAGGGTGGCGCACTTGTTCACACCCGTTCGGTTATCCGCGATCTCCAAAAATCGCACTCAGTTAGTGTTTTTACTCGCCCGTATATCAAGCTACCCCGTGTTCTAAACGATCTATATTGTCTGTTTGTCTACCCCCTAGCTTGCCGTGCTCTAGCTAGGGATCTTTCTCAGTATGATCTCGTCTACGTGACTCACGACCAGTACTATCAGGCACCCAGTATTCTCCGGTATCTCACGACCTCATCCTTGTTTTACTGTCACGAGCCCACCCGCGCCTTTTTTGAGCAAGAGCTAGACATCGATCCAGGCTGGCCACTTCTTAATCGCTGGTACGAAAGACTCCTCCGTTTTGTCAAAAAGCGGGTAGAAATAAAGAGCGCTTCTTTCGCAACCCAAATTATTGCTAACTCCAGGTACACCAAAAGAGTAATTAGTAGGGTATATGGGCAGGGCGCCTCAGTTATTTATCCAGATATTGACCGCAAAATCTTTCGTGCTCGGCGAGTTGTCAAAAAGCGCCAGGTAGTTATTGTCGGTAACGATGAGCCGCAAAAACGCCTGAGGCTAGCGCTTGACGCGCTCGCACTTGTCCAAAAATCTCTTCGTCCCACTCTAGTTATCGTCTCGCCCAAAACCCCCGTTTCAAGAGAGCTATTGGCTTATGCTAGGAGCCGTGCCGTCGTAGTCCAAAACCTGGTCGGGATCTCTCTCCCTCGCCTGGTGCGTCTTTATCAGGAGTCAAAGCTTACCCTAGCAACTTCGCTACGCGAGCCGTTTGGGCTCTCGGCTGTCGAGTCCATAGCCTGTGGTACCCCGGTTGTTGCAACTCATGGTGGCGGATTTGACGAGACAATTCGTGATGGCCAAACAGGGTATTTGGTCGACGCAAGCAAACAAGCTATCGCCCAAGCAGTCGAAAAAATTCTACTTAGTCCCTACCGCCCAGATGTCTTCCGAAAACCATTTTTTCATCGGTCCGATCTGCGGCTGGAAGACTGCATATCGCAGCTTGTCTCTCAGCCTCACCCGTCGAAAAGATGAGTCATACCACACATCCGACTTGAGTCCAGAGTCCTGTAAATACATGACAACGTCAGAGAGACTACACTCGTTGATATGGACATCCTTGTCGTAGCCAAATCTAGGGTTTTTGTCACTCCTAAGAGTCTCCCGAAACACCACTCTCCACATTGGATTAGCTAGAGCGTGTGCTCTTCTGGTCCAGTACCGGTAACCTTTGTCGTAGTAATCCCGGTTGGGTGCCGTATGAAGTATTAGTTTACCGCCTCGCTTGAGCACTCGGTAAAACTCACCGATCACCTCTTTTACTTGTTCAGGATACAAGTGCTCTATGACATCAATAAAAAATATCCGGTCAATTGATTTGTCAGGGGCCGGGATCTTGAGGTTAGATACTAGCTCAAACTTCATTTTACCCCGCTTGGGTTTGGGGAGTTTTTTAGTCAAGTTAATCGCTGCCTTTGAGTAGTCTAGCCCCAAAACATCGGCACCTCGTACAGCAGCGTGGTAACATAGCTCTCCTCGTCCGCATCCCCAGTCAATTATCTTCATTCCTCGTCTCAGTGGGACCAGGTCAAACGCAGCTTGCAAACGTACTGGCAACTTTTGTCCGCTACTCTCGATCCACTCCTCGTATCCTCCGCAATCTGCCTCAAAATATTTTTCTGTATAAACTTGCTGGGGGACCATTCGCTTTTTCATGTCGCCCTAGTATATCGCGATCTTAGTCGTAATAACAATGAATAAACACGGCACATGTATAATAATGTTATGTTCGTTCTTCTCGCCTCATTGCTCATCTCTCTCTTTACTCCTACCCTTGCTTTTGCCAAGTCATACACCATTCCTAGTCTTGATATAACCGCCACTCTACAGCCCGATGGCTCGATGCTAGTGCGGGAGGAGAGAAACTACAGTTTTGATGGTGACTACACATTTGCCTACCAATATATAAACAGAGTTACTAGCTATGAAGGGCGCTCCGAGCCATACAACCTAAGCCATATCGAGATCTGTGAACTTGACGACTGTTACCGCGAGCTCACTCCCTCCGAGATTACGGGAGCAGACGACAGCAGACCCGAGGGCACCTACTACGCTCTCGAGAAAAACGATCAGTACTATCTCAAATGGTTTTACCGGGCAAGCTCGGAGAACCGTACCTTTATCTTGAGTTACCAGGTCGATAACGCTGTGACTCTTCACCAAGATACAGCCGAGCTATACTGGCAGTGGCTTGGGGAGGACTGGGAGGTGGGTCATGGAGGGATTAGTGTCGCGCTCACCACTCCAGATTCTAGCGGGGACATTCAGGCGTGGGCTCATGGGCCTCTCTCCGGTCGCGTTGCGATACCTACCGCAACGCATGTCGAGTTTACTACCCCCTCAGTTCAGTCTGGACATTTTTTTGAGGGTAGGGTACTTTTGCCCCGGACCATTTTTCAAGCTGGCGCAACTGGCTTGTCCAATCGGGATAATATCGTTCAAGAAGAAGAGAGTTTTATCAAAGAAACTAAGGACAAACAGCAATCTGGCAGAGTACTAGCCCTCCTTCAGATTGCCGGCTCGGGAGTTTTACTTATCCTTGCAGTATTAGCGTTGTACCAACAACTCAAGTCATTTTGGCGTTACGGCAAAGACAAAAAACTCCCTGAGGTCAATCTCGCAGGGCGTTTGTGGGATCCTCCAAGCGACCTTGATCCCGGGCAGGTCGAACAGCTCATTGCAGGTAGCGACAACTTGTCGACTCATGCTTTTACTGCCACGATCCTTAGTCTCGTGCTCTCCCGTCATTTTCGGATTGTTCGTAGTAATCAGAAAAAGGGATTTATTGTCAAAAAATATTTGTACTACCTTGTGCCCACAAGCTCGACCAAAAAACTGACCACGTCCAAACAATATATCTACGATTTTTTACTTAACAAAGTACATGCCAAGAATGAGATTTTAGAGGGCAAAGAGCAGCCTGCGATCGCCCTTACCCGTATCACAGAGTGGTTCAAGTCGCATCCCTCTGCTGGCAAACCATTTTTGGATAACTTTAAGCAGGTAGTACTAGCTGCCAATCTCCAAGGTGGTTATTTTGATAGTGCCTCTCACGCGCAAAATCAAAAATTCACCTACCTCTTATTCTCGATCTTGATCGTGATAGCTAGTTTTCTTAACTTGAGTATTGCGCTCCCGCTCGTAATTATGCGCGCACCCACGCTCGCTCCCCTTGCCACCCTCCTTACGACTCTCGCAGTAATGCTTAGTGTTCTAGGCATTGTAGTCGGGATTGTTCTTAAGTCCCGCGGCGAAAAGCGTACCGATAAAGGATTACAAGAAACAGCCTCCTGGCTCGCTTTTAAGAAACATCTCAAAGAATACTCGATAACCAAAAAATACCCCATCGACTCGGTCATTCTCTGGGAAAAATATCTGGTATATGGCACGCTGCTTGGCATCTCCGTCAAAGCTCTTGCCGCTCTTCCTGTCCAGTTTTCCTCGGGCGACGCTTCCGCTGCAGCCCTCTATTGGGGAGGGGGTAGCTCTCACAACTACACACCCCGGGATATCTCGCTTTCCTTTAGCGCCGTCGGCGACGCACTTAACTCAGTTGCAACAGCCGCTTCAACTAGCTACGGCGCGAGTGGGGTAGGGAGCTCGGGGGGATCATCCGGGGGAGGGGGAGGAGGAGGCGGTGGTGGTGGAGGGGGAGCAGGGTAGGTTAGTTGTCTTGCAAATACTGTAGGAGTAGGTCTTTAGCGGCTTTACTTATCTGTTTGTCATTTTGTCTAGCAATATACTCGCCTAGACTTTTGATAATCCGCTTATATGTTTTCTGAGTAAAGGGTCTATTTAATTCTTGAGCTATGTTGTAGCGAGTCGCAATCTTGTACGCAGTCGCGTATTTTTTTATTTGCTTGGCACGAAAAAGCCTCCACACAAGCTCGCGAAAACTCTCTTTTTTCACCTTACTCTTACTCACCTTCTCATGGTCATAGTCGATCGTGTAGTGCCCGGGTGGCAGCTGAGATATCTCGACATTCCCACTGCCATCATAGAGGTATATTGTTGTATCTGACATGGCCTCAAAATAGTACTTGCCGCTCTGAGGTTTGGGGTAGTAAAGGACATTTATCTCGCCCGCGCTCTCGCCACCGCTTGCAGCTAGAGACTCGTGATAAGTAGCTCCCTGCGGGGCTCCACTTGCATCAAGTAGCGCAAGCGTTGTCGCAGGGTCTGCCACCATCATGATATAAGCCAAGTCTGTTTCTGATGGAATAAATAGATTGTTTGAGGAAACGGCAGTAGTTTTAGATAGAGCGGTGTTAGTCTCGTCAAGTGGATCTGCCAGTCCCCAGTTTAGTGGATCGGTTTCGCTATGTACTACCGCAAAATGCCCCGATAGATTGAGTATCGGCATGAGGCTTTCTGCAAGTCGAGTATCGATAATTTCAGCGGTTCCAGGTTCTCGGACAAATTCGAGCGTTGTGGGTGATTGTCCGGCTAGTTTACTCGTGCGTACTAGTCTAGTAACGGCAATCCAGTTAAGGTGGCCGCTGCCTATATATCCATCAGGTTCCGCCTTTAGCCACTCGTTTAACTTGAGAGGAGTAAGCTCTGATCCATCAGGCGCTTTTACCTCGTTCTTTTTGAGTACCATTGCCGCGCTTGTTAGGGCACATCCCCACCTGCCGATATCAGTCCCTGCCTCACCCGCCCACTCTGTTGCCCTGTCATATTCTTGGTCTCCCCACCTTGGATCCGTCTGCGAATAATAAAACCCTGG
>CAYNKT010000001.1:7162-36664 GCA_964397885.1 uncultured Pseudomonadales bacterium | reverse complement strand
TACCTTTGGTAGGTGGATGGTCGGTCGCCTTAGGCGACAGGAAAGTCCAGACAGCAGAGTGCAAGGGTGCCCCGCTCAAGCGGGGGCGAGTAATCGCCAGTTAGAGCAACAGAGACTACAACTCCCCCGAAAGGGAAGAGGGTGAAAAGGGCAATCCTCCCCGCTGCAACCGACGAATTGGCCGACAAAAACGGTAGCACTCCCGAGGCCTAAAGATTGCGGGCATTAGAGAAATGACTATCTTAAAAACAGAATCTGGCTTATGCCTGCCAAAGGCAAGTTAGAGTTTTTTGCGTTTGAGTTTGTCCCAGGCGACGAGAATCGGAGCGGCAGTAAAGGTGCTGGAGTAGGTACCGGAGATCGTACCGATAAGGAGCGCAAGAATAAAGTAGCGGGTCGTGTCCCCACCCATAAGATACATTGAAAGAAGCATAAAAATAATGGTCATACTGTTATTAAGACTACGGCCCATGGTCTCCACAACCGCGCGGTTGACGATTTCTTCAAATGCAAGATATCCATGTTTTTTCTTGAGTTCGCGAATGCGGTCATAGACAACAATCGTGTCATGAACAGAAAAACTAAGAATCGTAAGGAGGGCGGTAACAAACAATGTGTCTATCTCAACCCCCAGGTAGTGTCCTAGTAGACTAAATACTCCTAGGAGAACGAGAGTGTCGTGAAGCATAGCCAGAATGGCGGAGGCGCCAAATCGGAGGTCGCGAAAACGGTAGGCTATGTACAAAAGAATAAGACCTGCAGCAAGAATAATGCCGGCGATAGTTTTTTGGACGAGCTCGGCTCCAAGAGAGGGACCAACCGTGTCGAACGACAGCTCCTGGACACCACTAGGTGTAAACTCCGCGTAAACCTGACGGTCAATCGGCTCGGTGGTAATGGTCCACTTGGAACCGGAGCTAACAAGTTCTTTGATCGTGATGCCGCTACTTTTTGCTCTATCTAGGATATCTTCCTTGGTGAGAGTGTTAGATTGCCAGACAATGGTGCTGCCGCCGGTAAAATCAATCCCTAGCTTGAGTCCGGATCTAATAAGAGAGTATGAACCAGGAATAATAACTAAGAGAGAGATCCCAAAATACAGCCACCAATACTTCATGGGTTGTAATATCTTGAGCTTATTCATGAGTGAGTCTCCTTCTTGGATTATTTTTACCTGCGAGGAGACTCCCCGAAGCAAAGACTCTTAATAGATTTCTAGTAACAAATATCCCGGTGAAAAGTGAGATAACGACTCCCAAGAAAAGGGTAAGGGCAAAACCACGAATCATCCCGGAGGTGTTAAGAAAGTCCCAATCTAGAGGATTAAAGAGGACAAAGGTTGTGATAATGGTTGCAATATTGGCGTCTTTGATGGCGTCCCAAGCTTGACCAAACCCAAGCTCCAGCGAGGTATTCCAGTCATGGCCTTTGCGCAGCTCCTCCTTCATGCGCTCAAAAGTTAAGATGTTGCTGTCTACAGCCATACCAATACTGAGAATAAATCCGGCAAGCCCCGGCAAGGTGATGGTTACGGGAATTAATTTGTAGATTGCGAGGGTAATTAAGCCATAAACAACTAAACCAATGACGGCGATAAAACCGAGTTTGCCATAAAGCAAGATCATAAACAGAGCAACTGCCATGAGACCGACGCCGCCTGCCCGGAGACTTTTGTTCACACTATCTTCACCAAGTGTCGGATCAACGTTCTGCTGCTTGATGATTTCGATCGGGACGGGGAGTGCGCCGGCATTAAGAGTGATCGCGAGATTCTTGGCTTCTTCGAGAGTAAAGTCGCCACTAATCACGGCTGCCCCACCGTCAATCTGTTGCTGTACGGTAGGGGAGGAGATGGGGATCCCGTCCAGGAAAATTGCGAGAGATTTGCCGACGTTGCGGGCGGTAATGTCAGAGAATTTCTGGGCGCCTTCGCCTGTAAACTGAATACTTACACCGGGACTACCAGTTTGAGGATCAAACTCGACGAGCGCTTTTTTGAGATCCTTGCCTGTCAGACCAGTAGGAATAAAGTCGGTTATCTGTGAGGCCATAGTGGCACTTGGTATTTCCCGAAAATCTAAGGTGGCAGTCTGCCCGATCAAGTCGAGAGCCTCCTCTCTATTGCTTACTCCAGGAAGAGCGACCGAAATCCGGTACTCGTCGCCACTAATTCTTGTTTTTATCACGGGTTCAGAGACTCCATAAAGGTCTACTCTCCTAGCAATAACCTCACGAGCTGAGCTTAGAGCGTCTACGCGGTCAGCACCTTCTACACCTGTCATATCGGCACGGAGCGTTACCTCTGTACCACCTTGCAAGTCTAGTCCTTTTTTGACTGTGAGATCGCGGTAAAATACAAACGGTTTCTGGATACTGATCGTAGGACTACTAATCGTGAAGGCAATGTGTCTGCCTAAAATGTCAAAGCTGAGAGGGAGGTTTTTGGGAGCAGCTATGACAAGGGAGATCGCGGTGAGAATAGTGATAATTAATATGTTACGGTTCATATAGTTAGCATAAGCGCATGACTAATAGCATATAGTTAGAACAAGGATTAGGCAAGCTTTAACTGCTTGGTTTTGGGGAAGGAGCAAGAGAGAATTTGAGACTCCTCGCTGTAACTGAGTTTTACCTCGTCTCCCTCTTCCAGTGCCAAAGATTTTATAACTTCTCTGGGGACAATAATGCCCTTACTATTGCCGATCCTGGTGATGCGAGTAGTAGTAACCATTTAGTTGACCAGCTCTTCTTCGTCACCAATTACCATGATGCGAGATCCCTTGAGGATTCTATCAATAAATGGGTCACCATGCGTCTTGCGGTATTCTAGTTCGTCTGTAGTCATGACGGTGTAGTTGATCTCCCGACTGAGTTTGGCCTCTTGCTCACGGACTAGCTCTGTGAGCTGAGGCATAATAATGTCACCCACAAGTAGCAAATCGACCATGTCTTTGAGTCTAGGCATGTGCCTGGCAAACCTACCAGAAACACAAGCAAACTTGATTTTACCGAGCTTGGGTGAGGATTTTAGGATCGCTTGCCCCAGCCCCGTAGTCTTGGCGACCATACCAAGTAGTTCTTTGTGAAAAAGATAAGCTCGATTAAATGTGTAATAAAGCCTGTTGCCCCTTTTTTCTTCTCTAAGCATCCCCGCCTCTTTCATGTTGATGAGCTCGCGTCTAACGGCGTTAATCTCCTCATCAACTTGACGGGTGAGCTGTCTAATGTAGTACATCTCCTCTGGACTGGCGAGAAAAGTCTTGACCAACTTGACTCTGACTTTGCTGATCATAAAGTCTTGTAGTTTGGCCATTGTTAACTCCTGTTATATACAAATATCTTACTCTTTGATAGTACAAAAACGTTGAACAATAATCAATAGAGAGATTGCAGATTGTCTGGTTAGTAGTTGACGGTGTTGTCAGAGGGGATGAGCTCGATCCAGATGGGACCGCGGTTAAAGGCAATGGCTTTGCCTTTTTTGTCAGAAAAGATAGTGCGTGACTCACGAGTCGGTTTTTTCCAGTTAGCTTCTATGACCTCCCCATCCTGAAAGATGGTGGCAGTACCAGTACCCACTACCTCGTAGTACATGTGTTTGAGGGCGTCGACTGGACCTGTCTCTTTGACGTACTGAGTGATCACGACTTTGGCATCAATGACATCCTTAGAATTGAGGTCAATATGAGCGGATCCACCGTTATCTCTAGTGTAAGAGTTGGTATCGCTCTTATAGTGCCAAACAACGTTAAAGTCAGAGTAGTTTTCCCAAAAACCAAAGGAGGGTGATTTGTCGCTGCGACCTTCTACCGCCGCATCGTCTTTCCAGGTCCATTTGGTAAAATCGTCTTTCCACGCGGATTTGTCGAGGCCACTTTGACTACTCCAACCGCGGGTTTCAGAGGCGTATTTCCAGAGTTTTTCGGTACTACTGTACATCGTGTGCTCGGTTGCGACTGTTCTACCGAGCCTCTCGTAGTCACGCCAAAAAGTGGGGAAACCTATGGAGAATTGATTGAGGTCGTTTTCTCCTGTCCAGTCATACTGTGAAAGTTGCTCGAGAGCTTGGACTTTTTTGTCAGTTTGACAAGTCTTGCCTCCATCGGCGCTACTGCAGTTGGCACCACCTACGTGAGCATAGAGAGGGAAGTTGTATTCGGAGGCTACGTTAACAAAATAGGTACGGGCCGAGCGAACAGGGCCAACGATCGTATCCTTGGCTGCAACGTCGCAAAAGAAAACTGCGCCAAAACGGCTAATTCCGCCTTCGGCAATGGCTTCGTAGACAACGTCCGCCGTGTTAAGACCCGACTGGGGACGTGCGTCGACAGAGTTTTCGATCATGACAAAAAGTGGTCTTCTGCTAGCCCAGACCTTTTGCTCTTGCTCTGTGTACATTTCTCCGTTTAGGGGACACTCGGCAGTCCTGGGAGCAGCTGGATCGATGTTGAGTCCCCCGCCAATGGACGGAGTCTCGATTGGCGTAAGACTGCCACCACTCTCGGGGGCATAGAGGTAGGTTGTCACCCCATAACTGACTCCAGTCGAAACGAAGAAGGCTACAAGAAAAGTGATTACTACTCTGACTAATTGAGGTTTCATAGTTTTTTCTCCTTAGAGTTAACGACTTTTTGTTCTTCTTTGCTTAACTGGTGCTCGACTCCCGAGCCGGCGCTAACTGATTTTACATAGAAACGTGTATTTTCTCTACTATGTAGTGAGGTTATCACGACTCCGTCACGATTACCATCCATAATCGAGAGAATAAAGCTTTGGTCTCCTCCCGTATCTCCGAAAGGGTTGAATCGCTCTAGTTTGAGATTTTGCAAATGAAGCTTGCCCTCCTCTGTAAGGAGAACAATGTCTTTTTTTTGTGAGGCGAGAGAGCGTTCGTGGGTAGCAAGAGTTTTTTGGATACCCTCGAGAACACTCATGAGCGTTTTTTTGTCGGCTCCTTTGACGAGCGAGTCATAGTGATGGGTGAGCTTGATCAACCAGATAATGATCGCAACGTCTCCGACAGCTAATAAGATGAACAAAGATAGGTAAGGCATGTAGATATAATAACATTCCCTAGAGCAGGATTGTAGTATATAGTTAGGGTATGCCTTATTTGACATATGATCAGCATGCATCCGACAGCCCGGTAGACAGTTCGCTCAGGGTGGAGGCGATTGTCAAGGTATTCTCACTTTTTGGGTTTTTGCTAGTTCTGGCGATATTTTTAATTGTGCGGAGAGTGTTTTTCCCGGGTTCTGTTAACCAAGTGAGTATCAAGAATGGGATCGGGGGGATAGAATACAAGATCCCATACAAAAACACCTTGTACGAAAATTTTGGTTTTGTGCAGGACCCCAAGATTGTGATACCCCTTAAGACTAACGCTGGCTATGTCGATACCGTGTTTTTACTTGACTCGGGAGCGGTGGTGTCTACCTTGCCTTTGCAGGCAGCACATGACACCGGGGTAGATTTGGCACGCGCTAAAAGAATAACGTTGCAGGGATTTTCAGGTGTACCTGCTTTTGCTTATCTAGATAAAATAATGATTAAAATCGTTGATTCGGAATATGAGATGCCGGCGACATTTACCGAGTCTTCGACAACTACTTATATTTTGGGAAGAAAAGGCTTGTTCGACGATTTTTCAATTTACTTTGATCACGAACAAAGAGCCATTACAATAAGCCGAAAAAATAAGCTATAGGAGGAAGAATGCAGGAAAATATTTATGAACGGATCCATAGATCACTGAGCTGGAAGAAAATCTTGGCTTTTAACGTGGTTTTGTTTTTGATCACGATTGTTCCGATAACGCTCCGACTTGCCAAACAAGATACCGAGAGCCGGACAGGTGCTGCTCTTTCGCTTGAAAATATTGAAGTGACTCCACCTCCTGCTTACCCGAGTCAACCCCCTACCCTAGAAAGAGTTAGCGAGTTTTATGGGAAAAAGGGCGATACCGTAGTTGTGATCGGAGCTAATTTTGGAGCTTATAAATGGGGTAGTAAAATATATGTAGGAAATGTTGAGGCACAAGACGACAACATAGTCCGGTGGAGTAATAACATTATCGAGGTGCAGATTCCAGAACAAGCCAGAACCGGGAAAGTGTGGGTATCCGTAAACGGACAACAAGCTGTTTGGGACGGCACTCTCCTGCTTTATGACGGCAAAACGGGTGGACAGATAGGAATCTCCAAACAAAACGGAACGACTGCTGTCGTGTCGACAACTAGTGCTCCAGGCGTGATAACTGGATTTATTGAGATTGGTCATACCAGTGAGCCACTTGAGGTAAGTGTCCCAAATGGCCAAGTAAGTGCGCAGAGTACAACGGTGGACAGTTTGGGCAAGCGGACCAAAATAGAGTTTCGACTTGATACACCTTTGGGTAGTTCTAACACCAATCTCTTACTCCTCTCTTACCCAGGACTCGGAGGGCTTGAGCTAGTGCGAGTAGAGCTACGTGACACGGGCAATAGGCTAGTTAACGTGTTCTCTGACCCTTTGCTAGTTAAGACTAACTAAAGCTAGTTAAGAGCCAAGACGAGGGTCAACAAGCCAAGAGCGAACGTATAGGGAGCAAAACGATGGAAGTGTCCCTTTTTCATAAGTCGTGCGAGTATTGTTAGTGAAAGATATCCGGAAAGACAAGCGACAAAAAAACCTGCAAGATAGGATGGCACTAGGCTAGGCTCCCAGACAATGGAGCGGGCTCCCAGAATGGAGGCACCGGCTATTACGGGGATACTGAGGAGAAAAGAAAAGTTAAAGGCTGAGACTGGTGAAATGCCCAAGAGGAGCGAGGTTGTAATAGTTGTACCTGAGCGGGTTAGACCAGGGAGAATGGCACAGGCTTGGGCAAGACCCGTAATAAAAGCACGAGGGGCGTTGTATTCCTCCAAAGTTGACTTGGCATACCGCGAGAGCCACACAACAATCGTGGTTGCAAAAAACCCAATCGCTGCGCCGATCATGGACGAAAAAATCATGTCGATTTTGTCTTTTAGGAGTAAGCCTGCGATCGCTGCGGGGGCAGTCCCAAGTATGAGTAGTCCAAGATATTTGAGGGTGAGCTTTTTGTAAAAGGAGCGGAAATACAGGAGAACAGAGAGAACGGTGCCACCTTGAACAAAGACATTAAAGGCTGGATCAAGATTGGTCAGTCCGAGAACGCTTTGAGCAAGTACCAAGTGACCGGAGCTAGAGATGGGTAGGAACTCTGTCAAGCCCTGAATAAGACCCAAGATTATAGTCCCCTGCATGGATTACTTTTTCTTAAGCTCTTTTTGGAGAGTTTGGTACCAATCTACCAAGATTTTGCTAACCAAGTCTTTTGCTCCGAGACCAATCGCGAGTCCAAGCCCGAGAGAAAGCATGGCAACAAACCCGATAAAGAGGATATTGATAAACTCGGAGGCTATTTTGAGTTCGGAAAAGGCAGCAAGGAGGGCAATCGTGACTACGGTATAACTTGCAATCTTGCCCATCAATCGGGATGTCTGCAAGTCGACCGAGGCCAAACCTCCTTTGACCAATCTCTCAACAACTCCAGCAAGAAGCACTCCGATTGCAAGAACAATGACCGCAGAGACCACGCTCGGGACATAGGCTAGAACCGAGGCTAACATGTCGGAGACAGTAGTTAGTCCCAAGATGTTGGTTGCAGAAATGAAAAAGATTAGGACGATGATCCATTTGATAACTGTACCTATAGTTACTTCGATTTTTTCAGTGACTTCGGCTTTTTTCATAAACTCTTTAAACTTGGTATCCTTGACCCAGGCGTCAAATTTGAGTAATCCTAGACTTTTTACCACAATCGTTTTGGACCAGTTGCCGAGAATTATTCCGAGCACCAAAACAAGAATAGCTCCGACTAGGCTCGGGAAAAATGCTAGAGATTGTCCGACAGCCGTCCCAGCGACGGTACCAAGAGATGACTGCCATCCGTATAGATCAAACATATTACCTCCTTAAGTGCTTAATAACTGTCGCGCCTGTCAAAAACAGCGGAATCGCGAGAATTGCCCCGCCGACTCCCCCCAAAGTGTACCCAATAAGGAGAGTGAGGATAGTAATAAGGGGCTTGGTGCCGGTTGCCGAGTACATGACCTTAGGGACAATAAGATTATTTTCGAGTTGTTGAATCAAAATTGAGAGGACAAGCGCTCCAAAGCCAGCAAAAGGAGAAACGGTAAAACCAATAAAAATAGCAGGTAATGCGGCAATGACTGGCCCGATATTGGGTACGACTTCGAGAAGTCCTGCAAGGACTGCGAGCGGGAGAGCATAGGGGATACCTAGGAGAGAGAGGCCTGCATAGGTCATAAGACCGATAATGAGCATGAGAATTAGCTCTCCCCTTACCCACCCTCCGACAGCCCGCTCAACATCTTGGACTAGCGTTTCGGCCTTCTTTTCAGCGTCACCACCCCCAAATAACTTGATTAAGTATTTGTGCAGGTATGGGCGCTCGATTGTCAGGTAGTAGGCGATAAAAAACACGGCTAGGAGGTTAAGAACATTGCTAAAGGCGCTACCGGCAAACTTGAGCAAGTTACTGGGTATCCCGGTCAGGTAGCTGGCTCCCCAAGTGGGATCCAGTTTGAGATTAAGCGTGCTCTCCAAGCTAGATAGGTAGTCCGGATAGTGCAGGACAAGAGACTTGCTTTGATCGATTACAGCGGGAATGAGCGAGGCGATAACCATACTCAAAAGACTGAGTATTCCCAGGTACAAAATCAACATAACGGGAAGAACTGGGAGTCTAATGCGCGAAGCTAGTTTGACGACGGGTTGAAAGGCATTCATGATGATAAAGCCGATAAAGACGAGCAAAATGATACTCCGAATTTGATAGAGTACCCAAAGGAAGATCAGGAAGAGAACGGTAAAGACGATTGTTTTATACGATATTTCAATTTTTTGTGGTTTCATAGTTAGTTTCATGATACCAAGATAATGCAAATTTTGCTATCTCACTTGATAAAACTGGGCTAGACGCGTCAAACCACATAACATCTTGGGCGTTAAACCAGGTGAGTTGACGCTTGACGTAGGATAACTCGTCACTAACCCAGTCTTCGATCAGACGTTCATGTGTGAGCTTCCCACTCAGAAAGCGAGTGATGTGCCTGTATCCTAGAGCTGTCATAGAAGGCAAATCGCGCGGATAGGTTTTGAGGAGATTTTGGGTTTCGATAATACCACTTTTAAGCCTCTTGATAACTCTGTCTTTGATGCGCTCCTGGTAGTTGCTAAGGCTAGGCAACTTGAGTCCTACATATAGGAGATCAAACGTGGGCAAATCGGTATTTTTGGAGATAAGTTCCGGATGTTCATGCTGATATGTCGCCACTTCAATGGCTCGAACTAGACGCCGTGGGTTGTTTTGATCACTTTGATTCATGAAAGCAAATTTTCTATCGTCTAAACCTACAAGGCAATTTTGTAATTCATTGAGTGTGAGTCTATCTAATTCCCCTCTTAACTTTTCGTTAGGTGGGATTTCAATTGTTTTGATACTCCCTTCTAGCGCGCGTAAGTAGAGCCCTGTTCCGCCGACAATAATGGGGAGTTCTCCCTCACTACACGACTTCTTGATCGTAGGCAAAACTGCCCGCAGCCATACTGCGACCGAACAATCTTCGCCTGGATTAACGATATCTACTCCAGAAATACTTACGTCTTGGGGGTGATCTTTGCCCGTTACAATATCCATACCAGTATATACTTGGCGCGAGTCGGCAGAGATAAGTGCTCCGGGTATTTTTTCGTGCAAGGCGAGAGCGAGGTTGGTTTTGCCGGTTGCGGTTGGACCAACGATACATAGTAGTTTGGGGGTTGTAGAATGAGGCATATAGCTATTTGATGACTTTGGGGCGAATAGTCAAGTTATCTTTGTTGATGATCTGATCGAGAATTTCCCATCTTTGTTTTTTGACGGCGGGACTGACATCGTCCTGATACATGCGCCAGGCAGCCGTGCCGGGGCGAGGAGAGAAACGGGCAACAAAAGCAACTTTCCAGTCTGCCTCACGAGCAAGGCGGACTGTGTCCTCAAATTCTTGATCTGTCTCCCCCGGGAAACCAACGATGATGTCAGTGCCTATCTCGATACCTTGGACCTCTTCGCGAAGCTTGTGAACGATCTCCATGTAAGACTCCCTTGTATATCCTCGATTCATCCGTCTGAGGACAGAGTTACTCCCAGACTGAACAGGAAGGTGAACAAATTTGTCTATCTTGTCGTTACTCGCGATTTCTTGGATTAGCTCGTCACGAAAGTCCCAGGGATTGCTCGTCATAAAACGGACAAGTTTAATTCCTGATACTGCGGTCACATGGCGTAAAAGCGTAACAAAAGGGGGGACGCCACGAGCCTGCCGATACTGCGAAGAGTTGTCGGGAATGTCCTGGAGAGCAAGTAAGTTACCTCTATCCATGAGCATTTTGCGTAGCCCGATGCCGACCTTTTCTAGTCCCCAAGAGTTGACGTTTTGACCAAGTAGCGTGATTTCCGAATAGCCCTCTCCCGCTAGCTTGTTGACCTCCTCCATGATGCTACCTAAGCTACGGGACTTTTCCCTTCCCCGACTGTAGGGCACGATGCAGTAGGTACAAAAAGAGTTGCAGCCCTCGCTAATTGCGACCCAAGCGTGTTTTTTGTTTTTGCGTACTGCCTGTTGGTTAAATCCGACCTCGCCGACTGGCAAGATTTCGTCTATTTGAGGCAGTAGCTCGCGCAACTTTGCCTCACCATGGTGAGTCATACAACCTGTCAAGATGACCTTGGGCTTGGTTTTACCCTCAAAATACTTTTCGATATTGAGGAGCAGTCCTGATACTCGATCTTCGGCACTTTGCCTGATGGCGCAGGTATTAACGACGATGTTGTCTGCCTCTTGCCAGCTCTCTGCTTCTGCCCACCCACGAGCCTCATAGTCGCCGGCTATGCGCTCAGAGTCAGACTTGTTCTGTTGACAACCAAAGGTTTGGATAAAATACTTGCCCTTCATGGCGTGATTGTAACATGGGTCAGGTTATTCCAGACTAATGAGACCGCGACGGAGGATAGCCAAGAAACTGCGATGGATAGTATAAAGCGCTACTACAAAGTAGGCGAGGCAAAGCAATGTCGGCATGATAAGGCCACTAAGCGACGGGGGTTGACCAGCTATAGAACTGCGCATAGCCTCAAACACATAGCTTGCCGGTACGAAACGGGAGATAGTTTGTGCCCAAGCAGGGAGAGTTTCGAGTGAGTAGTAAACGGCACAAAAGGGGGCGATCATGTAGATCGAAGTCCAAGCGAGTGTTTGGATCTTGGTTCCGTAACGCATGACAATACCGGCGACAAGCAAGCCAAAAACCCAACCAAAAAGAATGAGAAGTCCTGCCCAGGGTATGAGGGTAGGACCAATGGTAAATATATTGGCTGCATACAAAAAATAGGCAAGAGCGGCGGCAAAGGTAAAGGAGATTAGTGACTTGGCGACACCTAGCAAAAGCAGAGAGGCGATCCACTCGCTAAACTTGAGTGGTGAGACAAAGACGTTAACTAGATTTCTGTTCCAGAGATCTTCTAACAAGTTGACGGAGATCTCATATTGACCTCGCCAGGGAAAGATCCAGAGAACAATACCGCCCAAAAGAGAGAGTACAAGCTTGTTGTCGATCGTTGCACTTGTGGCAAAAAACTTGCTTGTCATACCCCACAAAACAAGGTCCACTGTCGGCCAAAAGAAAGCATCTGACAAGCGATCAAGTGAGTGAAGAAAAGTATATAAGTAGCGTAGGGAGATCCCCCAAACTCTATAGAGCTTCATTTGAGCCTCCTTTGGCAACAGAAAGAAAGTAATCCTCGAGCGTGGGCTTGTCGATACTAATCTCGGAGTACCTAATGTTCTCTTTGGTTAGTTCATAGAGGAAAAGTGGTAATAAGCCCTCTTGAAGTGAAACCGTCACAAGACCTTCTGACTCAATATGCTCTAAACCATGAGCTCTAACTAATTTGTCCAAGGACTCACGGTTACGGGTAATGCGGAGATTGAGATGGGAGATCTCGAGTTTTTTGGCAAGACTGGCGGGAGTACCATCATCGACTATTTTACCGTCTTTTAGGATGAGTACCCTATCACAAAGCCTGTCTACCTCTGCCATGTTGTGGCTCGTAAGAATAATGCTCGTTCGGAATTCTTGCCTTTGACTTACAAAAAACTCCCTAATATACATGGCTACTTCGGGATCAAGACTGGCGGTTGGCTCGTCAAGAAGTAGTAACCGAGGAAAGTTGATCATAGAGCGGGCAAGGTTGACCCTGGTCCTTTGACCTGCGGAGAGACTAGCCATGGATTGCCGCCAGAGTTTTTCGAGGCGGAAAATCGAGCGAACTTTGGATAATCTTTTTTGTCGATCATCAATTTTGTAGAGATGAGCTGTCCAAGTAAGATTTTCTTTGACTGTAAGACGCCACGGCAGATCGGTATAAGTAGAAGAAAAATTGACTTGTTCCATGATCTCGGTACGAAACTCAGGCATACTACGACCAAAAATTTTGACACTGCCCGAATCGGGAGTAAGTATGCCGAGTATCATCTGGAGTGTCGTGGTTTTACCGGCTCCGTTAGGACCCAAAATTCCCAAGATTTCCCCTTCTTGCAAGGAAAAAGATACTCCCCTAATGATATGTGATTTCTTAAAAGACTTTTGCAAGTCTTTTACTTCGAGAATTGACATAGAGCGTAAGTATACCAAACTAACTTGAGGCGGAGGAGTAGTCGCGCAGCGACCTATGCCAAAACCAGAGGGCAAACTTAAGAGCGAGCAATGCTAAGCCAGCAAAGAATAAAAGCATCCACGGACTCATTAGACTAAATACTAGGTTGGCCGGAATGGTCGCCATCAGTGCAAAGGGGAAAAAATAAGTTAGAACAGAAGAGCCCAATTTGCCATACATGTTGGTTGGATAGCTTGCCATCTTTTCTAGATCTCGGTATAACATGATCGTATTATCGACTTCTAGGTACCGGATCCCAGTTCCTAAAATGATGATGTGCCAGGAGACAGCAAAGATAAAGGCGATAATGACTGCAAAAAATACCAAGACAATAGAGAGTACAGTCAAGGGATATCCTGTGCCAGCCCAAGCCCAAACAGTGATGCCAATGTAGGGGAAAAGTAATGTGAGATCCATCGGATCGGTGTAAGAAAACAAACTATAGAAAAGCTCTGAGAGGGGATTAAGGAGATAAAAGTCAAACGTTCCGTCAACTATTTTTTGCCGAAATAGATAGATACCTCGCATAAACAACTGAGTAATACTAGAAACAAGATTAAAAAGTGCCAAAATGAAGATCGCCTGGGAGAGATTGTACCCTGCCAGCTCCCTGGCACGCCCGACAATAATATAAATAAGTAGAAAGGCCGAGCCGAGACGAAATAGCTTACCTAAGATAAGAAGGAGAGCTGCCCCTCTAGAGTTAGCTATCTGAGTCTCAAATTGTTGGACAGTCAGCCTGTACCAAACCCGACAGTATGACTTGAGTGTACGGACATTCATGTTATCTTCCTTCTGCTTCGTAGCGCATAATGCCTTTTTTCCAAACTACCCGAGTCACAAAGTAGAGAACTGCTGCCCAGATGAGCGCTCCTATAATATAGCCCACACTCAAAGAAAGACCCGAGTAAATTTTCAATGGCACGTAGATAAGATAAGGAAAAGGAGTTAGGAGAAGGATTTTTTGCCAGATCTCAGGCAACATATCAAGCGGGAACATGGCGCCTGAGGCGAACTCCATAACGACCATGAGAAGAAACCGGGGAGCCCAGACATCACGAGACCAAAAGCCGATACTGCCAAAGATGATGTTAACGAAAAAGTAGATAAATATAGCAAGAATAAGAGAACCGAAGAACAAGAATATAGAAGACAGATTGGATTGCAAAAAGACGGGAGGATGAAAAATAAGGAAGATGAGTGGAATCTCAAAAGCGATAAAGCTGAGATTAAACAACTTGTCTGCCATGTCTCTGACAAAAAAGAACTTGAAAATATTGAGCGGTTTGAGGAGAGGGATCGTGAGATAGCCGGTATTGATCATCCAACCCAGATCAACGGTACGACTTCCCATAACTAGCGAGCGAAGGATTGTGGTGCCAAATAAGTAGGTCAAGACCTCTGCAAAGTTGTAGCCATATATGGAGCTCCCGTCAACAAGCACTGCGCGCCAAACGAAAAAAGGAATCAGGAAGACAAAAACTTGCCTTACTCTCCACATGATCATGTTGAGCCTGTAAGTAAAGAATTCTTGAAGGGAGATATTGAAAATGGAGAGATATTTTTTCATTTTTTATTAAGCGAGAAAACTGATCTAATGACCTCTTCGATACCTACTTCTTTGATGTTAATGTCGGCAACATTCGTGTTCTCTAAGACTTTTGCGGCGGTCGCAGCAACCCGACTACGAATGACTTTTTGAGTTTGGATCTCCCCAGTTTTTAGGATCACTTCAATGATTTTATGCTTGCTAAACTTGGTAATAATTTCTGAGAGAAGACCATCGTAGACAACGCTGCCTTCACTGACTATGATGACTCTTTTACAAAGCTCTTTGACATCTTCCATGTAATGACTCGTGAGAATAATCGCCCCACCCTGTTCCTTGTTATAATCTTTGATAAAGTTGCGGACAGTCTGTTGCATTAAGACGTCAAGCCCGATTGTTGGTTCGTCCAAAAAGAGGACGCGCGGAGAGTGAATGAGAGCGGCGACAAGCTCTGCTTTCATACGTTGACCGAGCGAGAGTTTTCTGACTTGGATATCAAGAACACTCCCCAGTTCCAACATATCTACCAATTTGTGCAAAGATTTTTTGTAGCTCTTGTCGCTTAAACCATATATGTCTTTGGCGAGCATAAAGCTCGATCGCGCGGGTAAGTCCCACCAGAGTTGATTTTTTTGACCCATGACCAAACTGATGTCGGTTAAAAACTTATATTCTCGCTTCCATGGATCATGACCTAAGACTCTAACGCTGCCTGAGGTTGGGCTGAGCAAGCCGGAGAGCATTTTGAGAGTCGTAGTCTTGCCGGCACCGTTGGGGCCGATTAGGCCAACTAGTTCATTGTCTTCTATGGCAAAGGAGATGTTATTAACTGCTCGTTTGACGGAGTATATGGGAGCAATCAGATCTTTCAAGGAACCTGCTAACCCTTCCCGTTTTTTCTGGACTTGATAATTTTTGGTTAGATGATCTACACTTATTACCAAATTGCCTTCCTTAACGGCTTAGCAGCCTTAAAATTGACAACGTGGTGACCTTTGACGGTGACCCGCTTATCGTCTTTGCCAAATGGAACAACGTCTTTGGGACCCACTTTGCCGACAGAAAGAGTGCCAAATCCAGAAAGGACGACTTTATCACCCTTTCTCAGCGTTTTGACAACTTCGTCAAGTAGGATATCGACTGCCTCTTTGGCAGCTTTTCTGGTTAGGTGGGCACGGCGAGCGACGATGTCGTAGTAGTCGGATTTTTTCATATACTCCTCCTAGGTAACTGTAAAAGTTACCCATACAATTAATTATTTGGCGACAGCAGATGACCGTGACTCGCGAATCACGGTTACTGTGACGGTACCTGGATAAGTGACGCTAGCTTTGATCTCGTCACGAATGTCGGTTGAGAGCCGCATAGCCTCGTCGTCGGTCAAGGTGCCGGGATCTACGATAACCCTGACTTCGCGTCCTGCAGAAATGGCATAAGCCTCGACTACGCCTTTACGAGAGGTGGCTATGCCCTCTATGGCAGTTAGGCGTTTGACATATTCGTCGTAGTTCTCGTAACGTGCACCTGGTCTTGCTCCTGAGATGGCGTCTGCGATATAGACAAGGACTGATTCGCGGCTACTAAACTCCGTATCTTCGTGATGCTCTGCGACACAGGCAATGACGCGGGGATCCATGTTGTATTTTTTGAGTAGTTGAACACCTAACTCAATATGGCTGCCTTCCTCGTCCATCATAACTTTGCCGATATCGTGGAACAGACAACCCAAACGCACGATGTCTACGTTAGCTTTGGCTTCGGAGGCGATCTTCATGCCCATTTTGGTTTCTTCGAGGGTGTGAGCAAGCATGTTTTGGCCATAACTACTGCGATACTTAAACCTACCTAGCATGGCGATTAGGTCACTCTGAACGTTAAAGGCTCCTACTGCATGGCAGAGTTTCTTACCCTCCTCAAACATGACTTTTTCGATGTCGTGTTTGGCTTTGGTAACGTATTCTTCGATCCGGGTCGGCTGGATACGCCCATCTTTGATTAGTCGTTCGAGCGCAACGCGGGCAATCTCACGGCGCACTGGGTTGTAACATGAAAGACGGATCTCTCCTGGAGTCTCGTCCATATCGATGTCAACTCCGGTCACCTTCTCAAAGGTTCTAATGTTGCGTCCGTCTTTGCCGATAACTCTACCCTTGACTTCGTCATCAGGGATTTTGACTGTGGAGATTGTATACTCGGCAACGTAGTCGGTAGCCCCGTGATACATGGCGTCTATCAAGAGTTCTTGTGCTTTGTCTTCGATACCTTCTTTGATCTGATCTTCTGCTTCGCGCAGTCTATCGGCAATGTCCCGGGAGATTTTTTTGTCGACTGCTTCGAGTAAAATTTCTTTGGCTTTGTCACGAGTTAGCGAGGCGATTTTTTCCAGTTTGGCAATTTGCTTTTTTTGGATTTCGGTGATGTCGATTTTGAGAGCCTCGATCTCTTGGGACTTACTTTCGAGTACTGATTCTCTGGCTGTAATCCCTTGCTGGCGACGAAGCTGCTCTTGCTCTTGTTCCTTGAGTTTGGCGGCTCCATCTTTTAGTGATAACTCAAGAACTCGAATTTCTTCGCGAGCTGAGAGGCGGATTTTGTCAGCTTCTTCTCTGGCAAAACCGATGATTTCTCGGGCTGCGGCTTGGGCTTGGGCGGTAATCTCGGTACTAACGGCGCTTGGGGCGGGGTGGGTTTTGGCTACAGTTTTTTTGGCTGAGACCGATTTTTTGGGCGGGTTTTGGGTGGAACCTTGACTTTCGTTTTGTTTTTTCCTAAGGTCGCTAAAAGCGATGACAATAAAGTACTCATAAATACTCCTTTTTATACTATGATCTAAATCCGGAAAAGTTCCCCGAGAGGGGCAAATGATTAGTGGGATTCTGCTATGTGTCTAGTCATTTTGTGCGTATTATTAAGTCAACTATTCCGGTTAATTAACCCTCATTCTACACTGAGATACTGGTCCAGTCAATTACTTTAGCCTGGATGCAAGAGCTTTTTTGATAAGTTCGTATGGAAAGCCCTGACGGGCAAGATAGGCCATAAGCTTGTCTGGGGGAAGGTGTTGTTTTTTCTCAATAATAAGCTCAAGTGCGCTCTTGTCGCTACCTAACTCTTGTAAGACTTGTGAGATGATCTCTTTGCTTATACCTTTGTGGTAGAGCTCGTAAGATAAGGCGCGGACAGATCTTGGCCTGCTCTTATTTCTACTCTCGACAAACCACTTGGCAAACTCTAGATCACTCAGATATCCAAGAGAATCAAGCCTTGAAAGTGTAAGCTTTGTGATGGATTCTTGGTCCTCAAAATCTTTGAGATATAGCAATAGTCTGTCCCGTACCTCACGGGTTGCGCGGGGGCGATAAGAAAGAAAGTTAAGGATTTTGCCAAAGACTTTTTCCCCGGTACTTTTTACCTTGTAAGTGTCTAGCTGTGCTTGGGTTAGACTAACTCCTTTCTTGAGACCACTAGCAAGTACCAAGTCCGCACTTAGCGAAAAACTGTAACTTTCATCGAGATAGACGTTGACGCGAGAAGGATCACGTTTCCCAGCAGTTAGACGGGTAACGACGGGCATTTATTCCTTTTTTTCTTTGGCGGCTTCCTCCGACTTGATTTTGAGCCAGATTGCTTTTTCGATTTTCTTTTCGAGATCGGGCTTTTCTTCTAGTACGGACTTGGTGGCTTCGCGTCCTTGGGCAAGCATTTCACCTTCGTACTTAAAGAACGAGCCTGACTTTTCGATCACGCCGTGTTCGGTGGCTACATCAAGGATCCCGCCAGAACGAGAGATGCCGCTTTTGTTCATGATGTCAAACTCGGCGAGGCGGAAGGGAGGAGCAACCTTGTTTTTGACTACTTTGGCGCGGTGGCGGCTGCCGATAATAATCTCACTTTCGGTAATGTTGCCGATTTTGCGCATATCGATGCGGATAGAGGAGTAAAACTTGAGCGCACGACCACCAGGGGTAGTTTCGGGGTTGCCGAACATGATCCCGATCTTTTCTCTGAGTTGATTGGTAAAAATGACTACTGTTTTGCTTTTGTTAATGGCTCCAGTAAGCTTGCGCAACGCTTGTGACATGAGTCTGGCTTGTACACCAACCATGGCATCGCCCATCTCGCCCTCTATCTCGGCTTTGGGGACAAGAGCTGCGACGGAATCAATGACGATAACATCCACTGCGCCTGACCTAATAAGAGTCTCGGTAATTTCGAGTGCTTGTTCGCCAGTGTCTGGTTGGCTGATCAATAGCTCGTCTAGGTTAACTCCGATTGCGCGAGCGCGGGACGGGTCAAGGGCGTGTTCGGCGTCGATAAAGGCTGCAGTTCCGCCCTTCTTTTGAGCTTCGGCGATAACGTGTAGACAAAGGGTAGTTTTGCCTGAGGCTTCTGGTCCATAGATCTCGGAAATACGGCCGCGGGGGAGACCTCCCACGCCTAGGGCGAGGTCGAGGGCAATAGAGCCTGTGGCGATGACTTCTACCTCTGTATGTGCAGAAGTACCAAGTCTCATGATTGAGCCAGTGCCAAATTGTTTTTCGATTTGCTGCATTGCCACTTTGATGGCTTCAATCTTTTCGCTTTCGGTGCTACCTTCTGGAACTTTGAGATCCTCAATGTTTTTTTTGGACTTGGCCATGACTACTCCCTTTGGGCAGAATATTCTATATATTCTACTATCGGACATTTGGGTAAAATTTGCAAGAGGCGGTTAGCGTTTGGGGGATTGTTTGGAACGACGTGCTTTGCCACCCTTGCCTGCTTTGCGACGCTCTTTGGCGCGGGGATCACGAGTCAAAAGTCCAGAACTTTTGAGTAGAGTATGAAATTTGCCTTCGCTAAACTTGTCTAGAGCACGAGCGATGCCGTGAACAGTCGCATCTAGCTGTCCTGATTTGCCAGAGCCAACAACGCGAACGGAGCATGACAGCTTTTGGAGAGTATCTGTCACGATAAAGGCTTTGCGGTAGATAGATTTGGCAAGGTCTCCGGGAAAATATTCTTCGGCTGGCTTGTTGTTGACTTGTAACTGTAGAGAGCCTTCTACACCCGGGACACTAGGAGATTTGTATAGACGAACTCTCGCACTTGCAGTTTTGCGGCGCCCCAAGGCGTACACATAAGATTTTTGGGCTTTGGTGGACTTGACTGTACTTGGCATGCTTATTTTTCCTTCTGTTTATTAAAATGATTGGCGTGCGGGTGAGAGTCCCCAGCAAATACTCTGAGTCTTCGCAAGCGTAGATCGTGAAGCTTGTTTTTGGGGAGCATCCCAGAGACGGCTTTTTCGACGAGCTTGCGGGAGTCACGACTCATGAGAGTACGAGCAGTTTCTTGCTTAAATCCGCCAGGGCGACCAGAATGGCGGGCGTAGACTTTGTCATCAAGCTTATTGCCGGTAAGCACCAAGAGATCAGAGTTAATTGCAACAACAAAATCTCCGCCTTCGATATGGGGAGTATAGCTAGCTTTGTGTTTGCCGATAAGAAGCTTGGCTATACGGGTGGCTACTCTACCTAACGAGTCATCTTTGAGATCAATAAGATGCCACTCACGCTTCACTTCGGCGGTTTTTTGCATGGTCGTTTTCATGTTATCTTTCTCCTTTTCGCATGCCGGCAGTCGGAGTTGATTTGATTTGCTTGGCTTGTTTGACCTTCTGTGAGTCGACAACGCTCGGAACAACTGTGGACTTGCGGGGGGATTTGCTTATCACGGTCTTTTTGGCTTTGGCTTTTTTGGAGGAGGTAGCAACTTCGGCTTTTTTGGTAAGGGATAGTCTGACGATTTTGGCGTTATCTCCTTTGCGGTTGCCAAGAATTGTGATGTGGGTGTATCCACCCCTAGTGGCAACATACCGAGGAGCGATTTCGTCAACCAATTTTTTGACTAAGTCGCCCTTCTGAACGAATGAGTGAACTTGACGCCGCGCATGGATGGAACCCACCTTGGCTTTGGTTACGAGTTTCTCAAAGATGCTTCTAACGGCCTTGGCTTTGGCATCGGTTGTTTTGATTTCTTCTTTTTGGATCAGTGACTCTACAAGTCCCTTGAAAAGGGCTTTGCGGGCGGTAGTGTCTCTACCAAGATGGTATTTGCCGATGTGTTTTTTCATAATTATTACTTGGTCCTTGTAAAGCCTTTGGCTTGGAGCGCCTCATCAATTATGTCAAGTGATTTGCCACCCAAGTTTTTGACGTTCTTAAGATCCCGGTCGGTCGCATCTGCCAGCTCGGCGGCTGTCTTGTAACCACCGTTTTTGAGTGCGTTACTTATTCTGGTGGGCAAAGTTAACTCTTCGATCGTGACAACTTTGGCATCGCTTGCTTCGCTACCCTCGTCTACCTCGGCAACAGTAGGATTAACTATCTGGGAGAAGTATTCGACGAGAGTCTCTGCGGCTTTTTTAATAACCTGAGACGGAGATTGTGTACCATCGGTGTAGATGTCCATGACGATTTTGTCATAGTCAGTACGTCGACCAACGCGAGTTGCGTCAACGTGATAGGAGACACGCTCAACGGGTGAGAAAATAGCATCAAGGGAGATAACCCCGAGAGTGTCACTACTTCTTTCATCTGCGGGAGAATATCCGTAGCCGGTTGCGATTTCGATCTCCATATCGAGCTTGGCGCTGGCTGCTAGTTTGGCGATAACGAGGTCGGGATTGATAATAGTAACTCCAGGTGGAGTCACGATGTCGCTAGCTTTGACGACTCCGCCACGCTTGCTGAGTTTGGCAGTAACCGGACTATCACCGTCATAGCCAACTTTGACGTTCTTTAGGTTGAGCATAAGGTCGATCATGTCTTCGCTCATGCCTTCGAGGGTCGAAAACTTGTGGGTAACGCCAGTAACTTTGACAGAGGTTATCGCTGCGCCTCGGAAACTCCCTAGGAGAACTCTCCTAAGTGCATTCCCTAGCGTATGACCAAATCCATTCTCTAGAGGTTCTATGGCGAATTGTCCATAGTTGTCTTTTTCTTGGATTGTGTTGACTAAAAAGTTTGGTTTTTGCATTTTTGATGCCCCCTTTATTATCGAGAGTAATATTCTACTATTAATTGTTCGTTGATCGTTTCGGTGAGATCCTCTCTAAGGGGATCGCGCTCTACCTTGCCGACAATGGCTTTCCGCGTGAGCCATTTGGGGGTCTTGTAGTCTTTGTCTTCGAGAAGGATTTTGATATAGGGAATCTTGACTGCAGTATCTGTCAAGCTAATAGTTTGACCAGTCATAACCTGAAATGAAGGAATACTGAGTTTTTTGCCATTCACCTTGACATTGCCATGAGTAACTAGCTGACGGGCGGCACGCCTCGTGGGAGCAAACCCTAATCGATAAACGGCGTTGTCGAGCCGACGCTCCAAAAGAGAAAGCATGACCTGACCAGTTGCCTGGGGATTGCGGGAAGCCTTGATGTAGTATTGCTTAAACTGTCTCTCTAGAATACCGTATATAGCTTTGGCTTTTTGTTTTTCGTTAAGCTGAATTCCAAAGTCAGAGACCTTACCCTTGCCTTTCCTCCCGTGAGTCCCAGGGAGGGTGTTGATCCGGCGTTCCAGAGATTTGGGATTGGTCTTGAGTCCAAGATCCTGCCCTATCCGGCGTGCTCGTTTGTTACGTGGTCCTGTGTATCTTGCCATACTGTTTAATTTCTAATTTTTAATTCTTAATTTTTATTTAAATAAGAAGTAGTAATTGTTAAATAATAAATAATGTATTACCCATGACGTGGTTTTTTGGCTCTAGTCCCGTTGTGCGGGATGGGAGTTACGTCCTGGATTTCGGTAACTTTGATACCAGTCGTGCGTAGTACCCTGAGAGCTGCATCGCGTCCGGGTCCAGGACCTTTGATAAAGACAACTGCTTCACGCAGTCCAAAAGTTTTAGCTGTGTCGATTGCGGCGGTTATCGCAGAAGTTGCGGCAAAGGGAGTACTTTTACGGGAGCCCTTAAAACCGACTTTGCCAGTCGAGCTCCAGGCAATTGTGTTGCCACCCTCGTCGGTTATTGTAACCAGGGTATTGTTAAAGGTAGCTACGATGTAGATTCTACCTATTTTGACTGTACGTGTTACTTTGTTGACCATGTGTATTCAATAATAAATATTTTGTTATTTGGATGTTTCTAGTTTGGCTGCGTCTTCTTTTTTCATAGCGCCGATCGTTTTGCGTTTGCCACGCTTGGTTCTGGCATTGACACGAGTGCGTTGACCACGGGAGGGTAGACCCATGATGTGGCGCATGCCACGATAACTACCAATTCTCTTGAGGCGGGCAATGTTCTCTCTAACTTCTTTTCTAAGATCACCTTCTACTTTGTATTCGTCGAGGACTTTTTGGAGCTTGGTGATATCAGAAGGAGTAAGTTTGCCAGCCCGGATATCGACGTCAACGCCGGCCTTTTTAAGGATTTCGCGTGAGGTGTGAGGACCAACGCCGAGGATATAGGTGAGAGCGATCTCAATCCTTTTTGCCTCTGGAAGATCAACACCTACTAGTCTAAGCATGTTTAGCCTTGCCTCTGTTTGTGTCGGGGATTATCACAAACTATGTACAAGACACCCTTACGCTTGACGAATTTGCATTTGAGACAGCGCTTTTTGAGTGATGCTTGTACTTTCATAATGTTTAAGTCTTTAAGTATTAGTTACTTGGTTTTCTTTGATGCGGTAGGTAATCCTACCTTTGGTTTGGTCGTAGGGTGTCATTTCGATTTTGACCCTATCTCCTGGCATTATACTGATCCTGTACATCCTCATTTTACCTGAGAGATGAGCTAGTATCTCGGGACCATCGTCTACTGCCACCCGAAAGGTGGTGTTGGGCAACGCCGCTTTGACAGTGCCTAGTTTTTCTGTAACACCAGATTTACTCATTTGCTAATTGTACCAGATGAAACCACCTGAAACAATGTGGGACTTGTAAGAATAGAAAAACCGTCTTCTACCACCGCGACGGTTTCTTCGAACACGGCTGTGAGTTTATCATCTTTGACCGAGATTGTCCAGCCGTCATCCTCGAGAAACAAACTTGGTTTACGGCTAGTGTAGATAATTTCGATAGCCACTGTCTGGCCAACTACAAATTGAGGCGTAACTCCCCTGGTATCAGCCCGGACATTGGGGATCATGGGCTCTTCGTGGAGCTGCCTACCTACACCGTGCCCAGTAAGCTCTCTGGGGGCGTAGTAACCATAGCTTTGCAATGAGTCCTCGGTAGCAGCGCTGACATCGCCAATTCTTACCCCAGGGGCGATTTTTTGGATTGAGTTTTGGAGAGTCAATAGACCGGCTTCGAGAAAGCGTTTCTGGGCGGGACTTGCCTCACCTACAACCTTGGAAAAGGCTGCGTCTGTGTGGAAACCCCGGTAGTAAACACCTACGTCAACGGTTACGAGATTGCCTGACGCAAATGGTTTGGTACTTATTGGGATGCCGTGCACAATGCCACTATCAATGTTGACACAAGTTGCCCAGTGATAACCCGGAACCTTGGTAAAACTTGGTTCTGCCCCTAGTTCTTTGATCAGGCGCAGAGCTTCTTGTTCTATGTCAAAGGGAGAGACGCCAATATCAACAAAATCGTAAAGAGTGCGGCGAACTTGCCCTAAAATTGCTCCTCCTTCTTGCATCCTAAGTAGTTTGCTCATGACAAAATGTTTACCTTTGCTGTTTGGCCTCTGTGCGAGCAAGGATGTCGCTTGCGATTTCTTCGACTAAACGCTCTCCACTTACCTCCATGAGAACACCCATTTGGTTGTAGTAGTTGAGAACGTCGGATTCTTCGGTTTTGTACCGCCTTAAACGCTCCACGATGAGTTCTTCGGAGTCGTTAGTGCTTCCGTCAGGATTTTTGCGTCCGCGTTTAAGCAATCTCTTGATAGACTCTTCTTCACTAACCTTGAGATAGAAGACAATGTCAACGTTTTTGTTGTGTTTATCGAGCTTGTCTGCCAAAAACTCTGCTTGAGCAAGATTCCTGGGGAAACCATCGATCACCCAACCATTATCCATGTCGCTCTGTTTGAGTCGACCTTTCCACAACACAAACATCTCACTATCTGCTACGTAGTAACCCTTGGAGAGTGCTTCGCGGCAAACGTCGCCGATCATTCCTTGATCGTTGGCGGCGCCCCAGCGGACCAAATCACCTGAGGCAATGTGAGGTACGGCGAGCTTTTCGGCCAATAATTTGGCCTGGGTCGATTTGCCAGAACCCTCTGGACCATAAAAAATTATGTTAAGCATCATTACCTCCTTTATCTAATGAAAGAGTCATAACTTTTAACAACTGTGTACGATTGCATTTTGCGATAAGTTTCAAGGACTACAGAAACAACGATAAGAATGCTCGTCCCGCCGATTGTGAGCGTGGTGACCCCTGTCATTCCCTGAACAATGCTAGGCATGACTGCGATCGCACCAAGGAAAAGTGCCCCCACGATAGTTGTGCGGCTAACAATTCTACTTAAGTAGCTAGAGGTGCTCTTGCCCGGACGGATCCCTGGTATGTATCCACCCCCGGACTTGAGGTTGTTTGCGATTTTGTCGGTATCAAATACCACCGCGGTATAGAAATAAGTAAAACCCACGACGAGGATAAAGTAGGCGAGGTTGTACCAAATAGATTGCGGAGTGAAGGAGGCGGCAAACTTGGCGGCGGCTCCTGCAACGACCTGATTGGGGAGATTTTGGAGGAGACTTGCTAGCATCGAAGGCGCGAGAACCAGTGCAATCGCAAAAATAATAGGGATGACGCCGGCGTTATTGAGCTTAATGGGTAGATAGGTTGTACTCCCACCAACCTCTTTGCCTCCCCTAATACGCCTTGAATATTGAACGGGGATATGACGGGCAGCCTCGTCTATAACTACGATAAAGTAGACGACAGCGAGAGCAAAGGCCACAAGAACTAAGGTGCTCACAAAATTACCGCTTACTGCTGCGGCTTGAGTTTGGATGAAAGAAATTGGGAGACGACCGACGATGCCGGCAAAGATAAGCATACTAATACCATTGCCAATGCCGTATTCAGTCAGATTTTCACCTAACCACATGAGGAAGATACTACCACCTGTCATGGTGACCAAAAGCGAGATCAAGGCCAAGGGGTCGGTTATGGTTACAAGTCCACCGTTTTTGAGAAGCATGTACATGGCTGCTGACTGAAGGAGGGCTAGCGGGACTGCGATCATGCGAGTATATCCATTGATCTGATTTTGACCTGACTCACCTTCTTTTTGGAGCTCTTCTAGTTTGGGGTTAACCATGGTTAGTAGCTGCATGATAATCGAAGCGTTGATGTAGGGATTGAGGCCAAGCGCGAGAATCGAGAAGTTGGCGAGCGTGCCACCGGAAAAAATATCTAATAGGGATAAAAGCTGATTACTGGCAAAAACCGATTTGATAGCTTCGGTATTTACCCCCGGAACGGGAATGTGGGTAACGAGACGAAAAATGGCAAGAATTCCAAGTGTAACAATTAAGCGCTTTTTTAATTCGCGATTTTTTTGAATGGTTTGGATTAGCTCATTCAGCTTGAACACTATATACTCCCCCAGCTGCTTTTATAGCCTCGATAGCGGTGTTCGTTGCGGGAATCTGAACATCAAGTTTTTTGTTTAGCGTACCAGTTGCCACGATCTTGAGTTTGCCTGATCTAGCTTCCTGCTTGGAAACGAGGCCTGCGAGTGCGAGCGCCTGCGGGGTAACTACGGTTGCAGACTTAAGGACGTTAAGGCTACCGAGGCTAATTGTGACGGTTTGGGCGATACTCTTAAACTTGGATTTGCCACGAATAAAGGGGAGGCGCTTGAACCATACCCATGAAGTACCGACAAAATGAGCTGGGATTTTGCCACGAGTTTTTTGACCTTTTTGACCACGAGTACTGGTGTGACCACCTTTACCAGAACCATAGCCACGGCCTAGACGTTTTTGGGATCTTGCGACTAATTTTGGTTTTTCATGAAGTTTCATTTTTTGACTCCAGCAACTTTGATTTGACCTAGCATCTCTTTGACTCTAACGAGTTTTTCGATGTTTTCTAGAGCACGAAAAGTGTTGGTAACGTTGGTTAGCTTGTTGTTGGTTCCAAGAGTTTTGGCAACAACGTCTCGAACACCTGCTAGCTCGAGTACGGCACGCACCGATCCGCCAGCGATAACTCCGGTACCTTCGGGGGCTGGCTTCATAACTATACGGCTAGCACCAAATTTGCTAACAACAGCATGGGCGATAGTACGACCATCTTTGAGGGGAACAATGAGCATGCGCCTCTTGGCAAGCCTAACTCCCTTTTTGATGGCGGACAGGACGTCTGTGGCTTTGCCTAGGCCTACTCCGACTTTGCCTTTTTTGTCACCTAAGACTACGAGCGCAGTAAAGCCAATCTTATTGCCTCCCTTGGTTTTTTTACTAACACGGGAGATCTGGACGACTTTTTCCTCGTATTCTTTGGGTTCTCTAGTACGTGAATCGTATTTCATAGTTATCCTTTAGAAGTTTAATCCTGCTTTGCGTGCGCCTTCGGCAAGAGCCTTGATGCGACCGTGATAACGGTAAGCTCCGCGATCGAAGGTAATTTTTTTAACTTTATTTGCTAGTGCTAACTCGGCGATTTTCTCACCTACTTTGGTGGCTACTTCGGTTTTGGTTCCTTTGACTCCAAGAGTCTTGCTACTAGTTGCGGCGAGAGTTAGACCTTTGGTGTCGTCGATTAGCTGTACCCAAATGTGAGCATTGGTACGAATTACAGAGAGCCGTGGCCTATCTGAGACCGCACGAATGTGAAGTCTTACTCTATTTTTGCGTTTATTGATCTTTTGCTTTTGCATATTGTTATTTTACGCGCTTGCGCCTTTTCCGGCTTTACCGGCTTTTCTTCTAACCACTTCGCCAACATAACGAATGCCTTTGCCCTTGTAGGGTTCGGGACGCTTGTAGTCACGGATAACGGCGGCAACTTGGCCGACAGAAGCCTTGTTAAAGCCGGCAACATGAATCAAGTTGGTACCCTCTACCTGAAGAGTGACCCCAGGGAGAGGCTCGTACTCTACCTCGTGGGAAAACCCAAGAGATAAGATTAGCTTGCTGCCTTGCAACCTGGCACGATAACCCGTACCGACTAGTTCTAGACTCTTCTTAAAGCCAACGCTCACTCCTTCGACCATGTTAGCAATAAGAGCGCGAGACAAGCCATGGAGGGCTCTAGTGGGTTTGGCCTCGTTCTTGCGGGTCAATGTAAGAGTAGAACCATCTAGTTTGGCGTTAATAGTACGGGGGAGTGTGTGAGTCATCTCACCTTTACTGCCCTTAACTGTTACGACACTACCTTCCACTTGGAGTGTGACACTATCTGGAATGGTAAGAGCTGCGCGGCCTACTTTTGACATATTTACCAGAGTTCTGCGAGAACTTCTCCTCCTAGTTTTTGAGATTTGGCTTGTTTGTCGCTTAACACACCTTTGGGGGTAGAGATAATGGCGATACCCATCCCAGAGAGAACAGGCTTGAGATCACGAGAACGTTGGTAAATTCTGACGCCTGGCTTACTGATCCGTTTAATCTCATGGATAGCACTTTCGTGGCCAACATAGGCCAGGGTGAGTTTGAGGTTTTTGTGCTTATCAGCCATAACTGTTTCAACAGCGGTTATGTATTTGTTATCAAGCATGACTTTGGCAATGCCTTCGTTAAGCTTGGTATGAGGCATTACCACCTCTTTTTTCCCTACCATTGAGGCATTTTTGATTCTGGCTAGCATATCTGACACGTGATCTATCATCCCACTATCCTCCAAAATATTCCGTTCATGGGCTTATTCAGCCAAACTCCATTTTTGGAGTGATATGAGGGATTGTAAAATATATTATTTTTTGAGTACATATTTCTCCTATTACCAACTAGCTTTGGTTACTCCAGGCAAGTTGCCTTTGTGTGCTTGTTCGCGGAAACAGAGACGGCACATTCCGAACATGCGGATATAACTTTTGGGTCTGCCACAAAGTTTGCAGCGGTTGTATGCACGCCCGGGAAACTTGGGCTTGCTATTAGCTTTGTTGATAAGTGCTGTTTTTGCCATGTTACTTTTGCTCCTCTTTTATAAAAGGCACGCCGATGCTTTTAAGTAGTGCAAGGCCTTCTTTGTCATTTTTGGCCGATGTGACGATCGATATTTCGAGGCCTCGAACTTTCTCCACTTTGGAGTAATCTATCTCTGGGAAGATGATCTGCTCAGTCAGTCCCAAGGTGTAGTTGCCGTGTCCGTCAAAGGCGTTATGCTTAACACCACGAAAGTCTTTGACTTGCGGAAGCACTATTCTACACAACTTATCGAGGAAATCAAACATCTTCATGCCGCGAAGAGTAACGCTCACGCCTACAGGGTCACCTGTCCTAATCTTAAAACCGGCAATAGATTGTTTGGCGCCGGCTATTTTGGGGAGTTGACCAGTTATGGCTCCTAGCTCAGCCCTAGCCACTTCGACGTCTTTGGCGCTTGAGTCGGTTTTAGGAATACCAATGTTGACGACGATTTTTTTGATGCGGGGGAGAGCCATGGGGTTTTTGACACCAAGTTCTTGCATGAGGCCGGGCTTGAGCTCCTCCTCAAATCTAATTTTTAGGTTGTTATCTGTCATAGAGTTTTACCTGACTTTTTGCTAATTCTAGTAAGACCTGAGGTAGTTCTTTTGAGCCCTACCCGGACTGGTTTACCATCTTCGACAAGCATGAGTTTGGATACAGCCATCGGTCTTTCGAGCTCGAGAATGCCCCCCGGGGTATTTTGAGTAGCTTTTTTGTGTTTTTTGTAGATATTAATGCCTTTGACCACGACTTTGCCCTTTTTGGGGATAACTCGGATAATCTCACTGGTACGGCCTTTGTCTTTGCCGATCGTGATAATGACTTGATCACCTTTTCTAAATTTTTTCATTTTAGAGCACCTCCTGTGCAAGTGACGCAATCTTGCTAAAACCGGCGTCTTTGACTTCGCGGGCTATGGGGCCAAAAACACGGGTTGCGACCGGATCTTTGGTTTTGGGATCGATGACTACTGCCGCATTGTCGTCGAATCTGACGTAAGTGCCGTCTGCCCGGCCAATTTCTTTGCGGGTTCGGACTATGACCGCCTTGACCATTTGACTGTCTTTGACGTAGGAG
>CAYNKT010000001.1:0-7152 GCA_964397885.1 uncultured Pseudomonadales bacterium | reverse complement strand
AGGAGTTGGGCTCGGCTTGATCGACTACTGCGGTTACTACGTCACCAACATATCCAAAGACTCGACGGCTCCCGCCGTGAACATGGATAACTCGGAGCCGCTTGGCGCCGGAGTTGTCTGCTGGTTTGAGTACTGATCTTAGTTGAATCATATTTTCTAAGTGTCACTGTGACACTGTGTCACTTATTTGTTAATAATTTCTGTGATTGTAAAGCGTTTTTTGTGGCTCATGGGACGGGACTCGGTAATCACAACACCGTCTCCGATTTTGGCTCCCTTGTCGTTTCCGACTAGGTATTTTTTGGTGCGCTTGACAGTTTTTTTGTAGAGCGGATGGCTCCAGGCAGATTCTACAACAACAACGGCACTTTTTTGCATTTTGTCAGAGATAACAACACCTGTTAGTTTTTTCATTTTGCTTCTTCCTTTTCTGCAACCGGAGCAGATACAGTCAATTTTGATTCTTGTAGTTTGGTCATAACTTTCGCTATCGCTAACCTGGTTGTTTTCATCGAGCGGAGATTTTTGACCTCTCCTCGCTTGAATTTGAGTACTTCACCCGAAAGCTCAAGCTTGGCTTCCTTGAGTTTTGTCTCGAGGGCTTTTGTGCCACCCTTGACCAGTTCTTGTAGATCGTTTTTTCTTAATTTCATAGCTCACCCCTAGTAATAAACGAGCTCTTGACTGGTAATTTGCTGCCTGCCTTGCGGAAGGCTTCGCGGGCGACATCTGCTGGGAGACTACCTAGCTCAAAAATGATAGTGCCGCGCTTGACGACTGCGGTGTAACTCTTGATATCACCTTTGCCGCTGCCCATTTTACTCCCTGCTGCTTTGCCAGTGAGGGGCTTGTGGGGAAAGATCCGCAGCCAAAGTTTGCCAACACGTTTGGTGTGGTGAGTGATGGTACGGCGGGCGGCTTCGATTTGTTCACTTGTAATCCAGGAACTTTCGAGAACTTTGAGTCCGTAGTCGCCAAAATCGATCGTGTTACCACGAGTTGCCACGCCGGCCATTTTGCCTCTAAATTCTTTGCGGTATTTGCGTTTTTTAGGTTGTAACATAGTGATTTAATAATCAAATACTTGCTAGATTTGTGCCTCTCCTTTATAGATCCAGACTTTGATGCCGACGTAGCCGGAACGAGTGAGAGAGGCAACCTTGGCGTAGTCTATATCAGATCTGAGTGTTTGGGTAGGGACACTGCCCTTGCTGTATTTTTCGGTACGGCCAATCTCGGCTCCCCCGACACGTCCAGCAACTTGGATTTTGATTCCTTTGGCGCCAGCGGCCATGACTCTTTCTTGAGCCTGACTGATCGCTCGGCGATGGGGATAGCGCTTGATGAGCTGTTCAGAAATGCGCTCACCGACGAGCTTGGCTGAAAGATCGGGATTTTTGACTTCTTTGACGTCTAACTCAAACTTGAGACTTTCGGGAGCCTTGATTTTTTTGAGGAAGGTCTGAACCTCTTGTTTGAGAGTATCTAGGTTAGCACCACCACGGCCAATAACAACACCTGGACGGCTGGCGTGAATAACTATTTTGATGACGTTAATTGACCTGCTAACCTCAACTTCGACTATCCCTGCCAACTTGAGTCGGTCCATAATAAAATCTTTGATTTTGATATCCTGCAAAACAAAGGTCTGATAGTCATGCTTGTTGGCAAACCATCTAGACGAAGCTTTGTAGAGGATGCCTATACGGAATCCCTTTGGATCAACTTTGTGTCCCATTTTTTCCTTCCAGAACCACTTTGATGTGAGAAGTTCGCTTCATCACGGAGTGGGCGCCGCCGCGGCTAACCGCTCGCCATCTTTTATAGGTGGGGCCAGTGCCCACATCGATTATTTTGACGATGAGATTTTCTTTGGAGCCACCGGTCGTGTTTTTGGCGCTAGCTACAGCCTGGGCAATAGCTTTACTTACCGGAGTTGCGGCTGCTTTGCTAAGAAAACGCAGATAAGAAAGGGCGCGCCCTACTTCCATCCCCCGCACAAGATCGGCAACAAGCCGGAGCTTGCGGGGACTGGTTCTTATGTATTTTTGTGTTGCTTTCATAGTTTTGCTGTGTCACAGTGACACGGTGTCACTTTAAATAATGTTTAAGTTTTGGCGAGGACTCGTTTGACGATTTTGCCGTGTCCATGGAAGGTGCGGGTAGGAGAAAACTCTCCTAGCTTGTGACCAACCATGCCCTCTGAGACAAAGACTTCCTTAAAGACTTTGCCGTTGTGGACGAGAAAAGTATAGCCGACAAACTCTGGAGGAATAGAGCTACTTCTAGCCCAAGTTTTGATGGGAGTTTTCCTGCCTGCCTCCGCCATCTTGAGAACTTTACCCAAGAGCTTTTCGTCGATGTATGGCCCTTTGGCACTACTTCTACTCATTATTTGTGATTCCTTCTTTTGACAATAGACTTGTCAGAATATTTATATTTTTTCCTGGTGCGCTTACCAAGAGTGTGTTTACCCCACGGTGACTTGGGTGATGGCATACCGATGCCGGACCTGCCTTCTCCACCTCCGTGCGGGTGAGAGTCGGGATGCTGCGCGATACCACGAACAGCAGGACGCCAACCCATATGGCGCCTTCTTCCAGCTTTGCCAATTTTGCGGTTTTGATGATCCTCGTTTCCGACCTGGCCGATTGTAGCAAAACAATCCCCTTTGAGCAATCTAACTTCGCCTGAAGGAAGTTTGACAGTGACCAATTCTCCTTCTTTGGATTGGATTGAGGCTGCCACACCGGCACTTCTGACAATTTGGCCCCCTTTGCCACGCTTGAGCTCGATGTTGTGAATCGGGAGTCCGACGGGGATCTTGCTCATAGGAAGGGCGTTACCAATTTTGGGTTCTACCTCTAGACCTGAGCTAACAACCATGCCGATCTCAAGTCCGTTAGGGGCGAGGATATAGCGTTTGTCACCATCCCGGTACGACAAGAGGGCGATATTGGCGCTACGGTTGGGATCGTATTCTATCGAGACAACGCGAGCGTCGACGCTTTTGCCACGCTTAAAGTCGATTACTCTATATCTCCGCTTGGCTCCACCGCCACGATGGCGTACAGTGACATGTCCATGCGCATTGCGGCCGTTTATTTTGGACTTGTGTTCTGTTAACCCTTTGAGGGGGCCAGTTTTACTCAAATCTTGGACGACATCGATGCGATGGCGAGTCCCTGCACTGGTTGGTCTTTTGTGCTTGAGCATTATTTATTCTCCTTGAGATCAAATAAAGAGATTGTTTGACCTTTGACAAGACTCAATCTGGCAAATTTGCGGGGGCGCTCTAGTACTGTTCTTTTGAGTTTGCCGGTTCGTTTGGTCCCGCCTTTGATAACCGAAGTCGTCACGGACTTAACTTTGACACCAAAGAGCTCCTCTACTGCGACCTTGGCTGAGTATTTGTTAGTCAGGGGAGAAATCTCAAAAGTATATACACCCCTAGCAGCAAGGAGCATGGACTTTTCGGTAATAACTGGTCTAATAATGGTCATTTGGTACTCCCTACCCGAGTAGTTATGGTATCTAGTGCTTTTTTGGTAACAAGACAATAGTCGACACTAACAAGGTCATAGGCATTTACAAGCGAAGCTCTAGCCAAACGAACATTCTGAAGATTGCCCATGCCTTTGTAGAGGGCGTTGGTTTTGCCGTTTGTGACTACTAGAACCTTGCTTTTGGGATGACCGGCGAGGGCACTTAATAGGCTTGCGGAGGTTGAGGTTTTGCCGTCAGCTTGACTAACACCTGTAAGCCCTACCACTTTGCCACCCTCAAGTTTGAGTAGGATTGCCGAAGCAAGAGCGGCTCGACGCATTTTTTGAGGTAAAACGAGATTGCCAGGCTTAACACCCTTGGGACCGTGGGCAATACCGCCACCGACAAAAAGAGGTGCGTAGCGGGCACCATGCCGAGCACGACCAGTACCTTTTTGGCGGTAAATCTTGCGGGTGGAGCCAACTACTTCGCCGCGGGTTTTGACACGGCTAGTTTTTTGATGAGAGTTGCTTTCGTAGACTCTGATAGCCTGAGCAAGTAGAGTAGAGTTTTGTTTGCCTAGAGCCTTGGCATCTAGTTCCCAATTCCCCTCTGCATCACCTTTGGTGTTGTAGACTAAAATTTTCATAGTTTTTGATAACCCTTGATAAAATTAACCTCGGGAATGTCGCGGGACCCTGTAACTTCGATCCTGAGTAGACCGCCTTGATTGCCAGGAACTGGGCCAGACAACCAGACAAAATTATCTTGGACTGCGACTACTAGGGCGTTTTTGACGGTTTGCGTATCAACACCCATGTGACCAGGCATTTTTTTGCCGCGGTGAACACGACCAGGAGTAGTACCTTGACCTATTGATCCAGGTGCGCGGTGTCTATCTGATTGACCGTGCGTCTTAAAGCCGCCAGCAAAACCCCAGCGCTTGACGACTCCCTGAAAGCCTTTGCCCTTACTGGTGCCTTGCACCAAGCAGAGCGAACCGGGAGTTAAAACTTGGGTAACTTCGAGAACGTCGCCGACAGTTTGAGTCTCTTCTACCTGGATCTCACGAAGAGTGCCAGATTTGAGACCAGATTTTTTGAGGTGACCGGCGAGTGCTTTACTTGAACGACTGTTACCAAAGGCAACCTGGACTGAGTCATATCCGTCTTTGGCTACTGTTTTGAGTTGAGAGATGGTCATTTTGTAAACCTCGACCTTGGTAACAGGCACACAAGTATTCCCGAGGTAACACTCGGTCATAGCTCTCTTTTTGCCAAATATTGTTTTAGTCATATCTTGGTGCTCACATCTTGACTTCAATACCTACGCCGGCAGGGAGTTCGAGGTGCATAAGCGAATCGATGGTTTTACCAGTGGGTTTTTCTATATCGATGATTCGTTTGGGGGTGAGAATCTGGAAATGTTCGCGGGCGTCTTTGTCTGTGTGAGGGCTTTTGAGGACGGTCACGAGTTTGCGCTTGGTAGGAAGCGGGACGGGGCCAATGACACGGGCTCCCGTCTGAAGAGCGGTGTCAACTATTTTGGCTGCAGCCTCATCGATCACGCGGTGATCGAATGATTTGAGCTTGACTCTGATTCTATTTGTTGCCATATTGTTCCATTTAGTAAAAGGACTCACCTTTCACCTTGCAGGTGAACCCTTCTTGATTTGCAATCAGGAATTCCTGTTAAGGAGAGTCCTTTTTGCTTTTTGACGATTTTTTGCGGTCCGATGTAAGTTACACCGGACCGCTTGTGCCATATCCGCGAGGAGCGCGAATTGGCTCCCTCTAAGGGATAAAGCAATAATTAAGCTATGATCTTAGTAATAACTCCTGCTCCTACTGTCTTGCCACCTTCTCTAATGGCAAAGCGCTGGCCTTCTTCCATAGCGACTGGGACGATCAATTTGACGGTCATCTTGGCGTTGTCGCCAGGCATAACCATCTCGACACCGTCGGGAAGTTTGATTTCGCCAGTAATATCGGTTGTCTTGAGATAGAACTGAGGTTTGTATCCTCCAAAGAAGGGAGTATGACGTCCACCCTCTTCTTTGGTTAAGACGTAAACTTCGGAATCGAAGTCTGTATGAGGTTTGATACTACCTGTCTTGGCAAGGACTTGGCCGCGCTCAATGTCGTCTTTTTCAACTCCACGGAGGAGGATGCCAACGTTGTCGCCTGCTTGGCCTTCGTCAAGTTGCTTGCGGAACATTTCGACGCCGGTTACGACAGATTTCTTGTCCTTGTTCATACCGACAATGTCGATCTCTTCGCCAACTTTGATAACGCCTCGCTCAATACGACCTGTCGCAACTGTGCCACGGCCTTTGATGCTAAAGACGTCTTCGACTGGCATGAGGAAGGGTTTGTCGAGATCGCGCTCAGGAGTCGGGATGTATTCGTCGACTTTGGCCATGAGTTCTTCAATCTTTTGCTCCCATTCTGCGACACCTTCGGTGGCTTTAAGAGCACTGATTCTGACGATAGGGACTTCGTCACCAGGATAATGATACTTGGTAAGAAGCTCTCTTATTTCCATCTCGACAAGGTCTAGTAGTTCTGGATCGTCGACCATGTCGCATTTATTAAGGGCAACGACGATTTTGGGAACGTTGACCTGGTGAGCAAGCAAGATGTGCTCACGAGTTTGAGGCATGGGACCGTCGGTTGCGGCGACAACAAGAATAGCGCCGTCCATTTGAGCGGCACCGGTAATCATGTTTTTGATGTAGTCGGCGTGGCCTGGAGCGTCGATGTGGGTGTAGTGGCGGCTCTCAGTCTCGTATTCCTGGTGGCTTAAGTTAATAGTAACGCCGCGTTGTCTTTCTTCTGGTGCGGCGTCGATATCTTCGTATTTTTTGGCAACAGCAAGGCCCTTTTTGGCAAGAACCATGGTAATGGCGCTAGTAAGGGTGGTTTTGCCATGATCGACGTGCCCAATGGTACCAATATTGACGTGTGGTTTGCTTCTAACGTATTTTGCGGCGTCTGCCATGAGTCTCCTTTCAGTCGACAGTATCTAGTATTTTGTATCTAGTATATAGCGACCAAATTAAATATTTTCTTTTAATTACTTTCCTTATTAATAATCTTTTCAGCAATGTTACTCGGTACTGGGTCGTAGTGACTTGGCTCCATGTAGAAGCTAGCCCGACCCTGTGTCATGCTCCGAAGTATTGTAGCATACCTAGAAAGCTCTGCCAAGGGAACAAGGGCGGTAATGATTCTAACATTCCCTCTTTGGGAAGAACCTAAAACTTGTCCGCGCTTACTGCTCACGTCGCCAATGACTTCGCCCATAAACTCTTCGGGGGTAGTGATTTCGAGTTTCATGATGGGCTCTAGGAGAATGGGACCACTTGACTTGGTTGCGCTCTGCACGGCCATGCTACCGGCTATCTTGAACGCAATTTCGGAGGAGTCGACCTCGTGGTAACTCCCGTCGTAGAGCTCGACCTCGACGTCGACCATGGGGTAGCCTGCGACGATACCGTTTTCGAGGGCTTCTTTGACGCCTTTTTCGATCGGGGCGATAAATTCTTTGGGAATTGCACCACCCACGATGCTGTTAATCCATTTGTAGCCTTCGCCTCTACCAAGAGGACGGACTCGCAAGAGACAGTGACCATACTGACCACGTCCACCCGATTGCTTAATGTAC